>DAOWNP010000308.1 GCA_030642545.1 Desulfobacteraceae bacterium
TCTTTGTATTTAACTAAAAATACTCTTTGTGTTTAACTAAAAAGAACGCAGACAAAATAAATCCGCGAACTATGCGTTACAGTGTCAAACCACCTTGGTTCAATCTTAAATCCCAAAAGTATCAATAATGAAAAACTTTTATAAAAAAAATTCTGTAAAGACATTGCTATTAAATGATCCATATCTCCTTCCATATAAAAACACAATAAAAAAAAGATTAAAAAAAATCGTAAAAACCGCCACTACAATTACAAGAAATAATAAAAACTTAGCAGATTTTGCTTCAGGTTATAAATATTTTGGTCTTTTTTTAAAAAAAGACCACTGGGTTTTTAGAGAATGGGCTCCAAATGCACAAGAAATTTATTTAACAGGTAACATGACAGACTGGAAACCTGAAAAAAAATTCCAGCTTAAAAAAATAAACAAAAATGGCGTGTGGGAAATACACATAGACAAAAAAGAGTTAAACCACAAAGATCTTTACAAACTCTATATTAAATGGCGAGGAGGAGAAGGCGAGAGAATTCCTTCATATGCAGATTATGTACATCAGGATCCAAATACCCACATTTTTTCAGCTCAGGTATGGGTACCTGCTGCACCTTTTAACTGGAAAAATCAAAAACCAAAAATCAATAAAAATGAACTTTTTATATATGAAACTCACATAGGTATGGCACAAAAAGAAGAGAGAGTTGGAACATATAAGGAATTTACAAAAAACATCCTGCCAAAAATAGCCAGCTCAGGATACAATGCAATTGAGCTGATGGCTATACAGGAGCACCCCTATTACGGCTCATTTGGATATCAGGTTTCAAGCTTTTTTGCCCCATCTTCACGATTTGGCACACCTGAAGATTTAAAAATATTAATAGATACAGCCCATGGACTTGGATTAACAGTATTAATGGATATTATTCATTCTCATGCAGTATCAAATGCCAATGAGGGGCTTGCACTTTTTGACGGCACTGCCTTTCAATATTTTCATGAAGGTACACGAGGAGATCATCCTGCATGGGGTTCTAAATGTTTTGATTATAAGAAACCTCAGATACTGCACTTTTTACTTTCTAATTTAAAATACTGGCTTGATGAATTTCATGTTGACGGTTTCAGGTTTGATGGGGTAACAAGCATGCTTTATCATAATAGAGGTTTGGGAAAAGCATTCACCTCATATAATGATTATTTTAATGAGAGTGTAGATGAAGATGCCCTTGTGTATCTGTCACTTGCAAATCAACTGATTCACAGTATAAACCCTGATAATATTACCATAGCAGAAGATATAAGCGGAATGCCTGGGCTGGCTCTTTCTTCTGAAGACGGTGGAACAGGTTTTGATTACAGATTTGCTATGGGTATTCCTGATTTCTGGATTAAACTTACTAAAGATATTAAAGATGAAGATTGGCCTGTATCTGAGATTTGGTATGAATTAACAAACAGACGATTTGATGAAAAAACAATAAGTTATGCAGAATGTCATGATCAGGCTCTTGTAGGAGACCAGACATTAATATTTCGTCTTATAGGTGCTGATATGTATACACATATGAAAATCATAGATAACAATATTAAAACAGACCGCGGCATTGCACTGCATAAAATGATCCGCCTGATCACAATGTCTACTGCTGGAAGCGGGTACCTTAATTTCATGGGCAATGAATTCGGGCACCCCGAATGGATTGATTTTCCACGAGAAGGAAACAACTGGTCTTACAAATACACAAAAAGGCAATGGCATCTTTCAACTGACCCCGCCTTAAAATACAAATTCCTTAAAAAATTTGACGAAAAAATGATAGAAACAGCAAAAAAATATTCTCTTTTTTCACAAAAAATACCTGAGCTTTTATATGAACATAATGATGATAAAATTATAATTTTTATGCGTGCAAACCTTTTATTTGTTTTTAATTTCCATTGGGATAATTCCTATACAGACTATATGTTTAAAACACCACCTGGAAAGTATACAATGACTATAAATAGCGATGAAGAACAGTTTGGAGGCTTTAACAGGTTAAATATTAATCAGGCTCATTTTTCCTTTACTAATAAAACATCAAAAAAAAACAGTTCTCATTATTTAAGCCTGTACATTCCATGCAGATGTGCCATAATTCTTCGCAAAGAAATATAAAAAATTTCATATAAATTTTTAGGAAAAAAATGGATAATAATACAAAAGAAAACATTCTCGTTACCGGCGGCGGCGGTTTTTTAGGATATGCTATTATAAAAAAACTTGTTAAAGCAAATAAATCAGTAACAAGTTTTTCAAGAAACTTTTACCTGAAACTAAAAGATTTAAATGTTTCTGAAATTAAAGGAGATATCACAGATTATACCTCCATTGAAAAAGCAATGCACAATATAGACACTGTCTTTCATGTAGCTGCAAAACCAGGTGTATGGGGCAGTTACAGTTCATATTATAAAACAAATACACTCGGCACGCAAAACGTTATTTCTGCCTGCATAAAGAACAATGTCTCAAAATTAATTTATACAAGCTCACCAAGTGTTATATTTAACGGAAAAGATATGGAGGGAGTTAATGAATCTACCCCGTACCCGTTAAAATTTCATTCTCATTATTCAAAAACCAAAGCTCTTGCTGAACAAATGGTTATAAAAGCATCAAGTGATATACTCAAAACAATATCTTTGAGACCACATCTTATTTGGGGACCAAATGACAACCATCTTATTCCGAGAATAATTAAGCGGGCTGACAGATTAATTAAAATAGGTAAAATAGGTAAACAAGACAAACTCGTTGATACAATTTACATAGACAATGCAGCACAGGCACATATTCTGGCATCAAAAAAATTAGATCTAAACCAGGCTCTATCCGGAAGAACTTATTTTATCAGCCAGGATAAACCTGTTTATATGTGGGAAATGATAAATAATATTTTAAAAGCAGCCAAATTAAAACCTGTTACAAAGACAATCCCCTACTCTGCTGCATGGCTTGCCGGTACAATTATTGAGTCAATTTACAAAATATTTAAAATACAAAAAGAACCTCAAATAACACGTTTTGTAGCAAAAGAACTTGCCACAGCCCACTGGTTTGACATAAGTGCTGCAAAAAAAGATCTTGAATACACACCAGAAATCTCAACAGAACAAGGGCTTTTGATTCTTGAAAACTGGTTTAAAACAAAACCATATTAAAA
>DAOWNP010000004.1 GCA_030642545.1 Desulfobacteraceae bacterium
AAGGGAGAATGTCTTGATGCCAAGCTGGGCCAGTGGAAAGGCGTCAACGATTTTGTTTATAAAGCATCACGTGGTGCTGTAACACATTATAATTTTTATTCCATGGTAATAGACCCCATGACTACATGTGGCTGCTGTGAGTGTATTGCTGCAATGCTTCCATCTTGTAATGGTGTTATGACTGTGGGAAGAGATTATGCCGGTGAAACACCCTGCGGGATGAAATTTACCACCCTTGCAGGCGTTATGGGTGGTGGTGCATCATCTCCTGGATTTGTAGGTCATTCTAAACATAATATTTGCCAGGGTAAGTTTATACTTGGTGATGGTGGTCTTTTAAGAATGGTATGGATGCCGAAGATGCTTAAAGAAGAACTTAAAGAAAGAATTGAGAAACGTGGTGCTGATATGGGAGTTCCAGATCTCTATGATAAAATTGCAGATGAGACAGTGGGCATCACTGAAGAAGAAATTATGCCCTGGCTTGAGGAAAAAGGCCATCCAGCTCTTTCCATGGATTCGATTATTGGATAAGTTAGAAAAGATATAATATAGATTTAAATATCTGTATGCATGAGATGATTTAAGCGTTTGAACAGAAAGTAATTTTTGTTCAAACGCTGTTTTAAAAAGCATAATTCTATTATGTTAAAGATATGCTGTGTTTGAGATAATAAGGAGACAAAAATGGCATTAACTGGAATTCAGATTTTTAAACTTTTACCTAAGACCAATTGCAAGGAGTGTGGAGTTCCTACATGTCTTGCATTTGCAATGAATTTGGCATCAGGTAAGGCGGAGCTTGATGCTTGCCCGTATGTTTCAGATGAGGCACGTGAAAAATTGTCTGAGGCATCAGCACCGCCTATTAGACCTGTTGTGATAGGAAAAGGTGTTCGTGAGTGTAAAACAGGTGGTGAAACAGTTTTGTACAGGCATGAAAAAACTTTTTTTAATCCTACACTTTTATCTGCAACTGTTTTATCTGATATAAGTGATGTTGATTTAGATGCAAAACTTGTTAAGTTCAATTCTATTCAGTATGAAAGAGTAGGTTTAAATCTCAGGCCTGAGCTTATTGCAGTAAAAGATATTGGTGGTGATAAAGATGGTTTTGCAAAAACTGCTGAAAAAATAGCTAAAACATCAGAATTTAATATTATTCTTATAACTGAAGATGCTGATGTTATGAAAGCAGGTGTTGATGCATGTGGTTTTAAAAGACCACTGCTTTATGCAGCAACGGATGCTACAGCAGATGCTTTTGGTGCATTGGCAAAGGAAAATGATCTGCCTTTGGCAGTAAAAGCAGATTCAATAGAGGCATTGATACCTGTTGTTGAAAAATTGATGGGTATGGGCTTGAAGGATCTTGTTATAGATTCAGGAGCAAGAGAGTTAAAACAGGCATTGGAAGATCAGGTTGCAATTAGAAGAGCAGCTTTAAAAGCAGGAAATAGAACGCTTGGTTTTCCTACAATTACATTTCCTTGTGAGATGG
The DNA here is from genome assembly GCA_030642545.1 of Desulfobacteraceae bacterium. Classification (GTDB taxonomy): domain Bacteria; phylum Desulfobacterota; class Desulfobacteria; order Desulfobacterales; family DAOWNP01; genus DAOWNP01. The sequence continues at coordinate 1,502 of DAOWNP010000004.1, forward strand.
CTTCTAATCCTGATATGGAAGCTCTTATTGCTGCTATGTTTGTTTCAAAATATGGCGGAATTACTGTCATGTCTGATTTTTCAGGAGAAGCAGTGTTTCCGCTTCTTTTAGAGCGTCTTAATATATTTACAGATCCACAAAGACCAATGACAGTAACAGAAGGAATTTATGAGATTAATAATCCAGATGAAAATTCCATTGTTCTTGTTACTACAAACTTTGCTTTAACATATTTTATTGTATCTGGAGAAGTAGAAGCAAGTAAAGTCCCAACGTGGCTGCTTATTAAGGATTCTGAAGGACTTTCAGTTATGACTGCATGGGCTGCGGGGAAATTTGCAGGTGATGATGTTGGTATTTTTGTTAAAAAAAGTGGTATAATGGATAAAATTAAACATCAGAGACTTATTATTCCCGGATATGCTGCAGCAATTGCAGGTGATGTTGAAGAGGAACTTGCTGGATGGGATATAGTAGTAGGTCCACGAGAAGCTGCTCATTTACCAGGATTTCTTAAAACGAATAAATAGACTATTTAAAATATAAATTGAAAGAGGATGGTTGATTTTGCTGACCGTCCTTTTTTATTATTTGGTTTGTTATTTTTAAATTAATATATAATAAACATATTGCATATTAAGGACATCTTTTTTTTTGATAATTTAAATATGGAGGTAACATTATGTTGCTTATAGGTGAGAGTTTAAACGTTATATCCACGAAGATTGGAAGGGCATTTAAAGAACGTGATCCAAAGCCGATACAGGAAGAAGCACTATTTCAAAAGGCACAGGGAATGGATGTTATTGATATAAATTTAGGTCCTGCAAAAAAAGATGGTCATGAGCTTATGCCCTGGGTAGTAGAAGTTGTTCAGGATGTTGTTCCTGATCTTCCTCTGGCACTTGATACTTCAAATATTGGTGCTATTGAAGCAGCTTTAAAAGTTTGTAAAGATGCAGGATCTCCTCATATTATAAACTCTATTATGTGCCGTCCGGCACGTTATGAAAAAATGCTGCCTCTTGCAGCAGAATATAATGCTGATTTTGTTGCACTTATGTGGGGTCCTGATGGGCTTCCAAGAGATGAAAATGAACGTGCTGCACTTGCTGTTGAACTTCTTTATGCTGCAAATGAGTTAGGAATTGAAAATGAAAGAATATGGGTGGATGGAATTGTAACACCTGTGAATATTCAGCAGCCACAGGCAATAAGCTTGATGAATTTTCAGGAGATGATTCAGGATATTGCTCCTGGAGCTAAAAGTACCTGTGGTCTTTCCAATATTTCAAATGGACCTCCAGTAAATTTAAGACCAATTTTAAATCAGACCTATATGGTTATGCTTGAAAAACATGGAATGTATTCTGTTATTTCAGATCCTTTGGATGAACAGTTAACAGAAATAGCAAAAGGCAAAAGACAGGATATAGTTGATCTTATCTATGGCGTTATGGATGGAAATAGTCCTGATATGGCAAGTCTTTCTAAAGAAATGCAGGATTATGTTAAAACAGTTAATATAATTTTAGGAAATGCACTGTACTCAGATTCATGGCTTGAAGTATAAAAGCATATAAATAATTTCCAGCCTCATCCATATTTGGTTGGGGCTTTTTTTTTTATAAAAAATCTAATTTATAGAATAAGTTATATAAAATGGCACGAATTGATGATTATATAAATGCAAAAAAAATTGCTGTAAAAGATCTTTCTCAAAAAGATATTACAGATGTTGTAAAAAAATCTGGATTAGAAATTAAGGATAATTTTATAATTATTCCGTTTTTAAATCGAACATACAAAGTGAATTATCCTGACTTTGAATTTATTGATTTTTCTGATGCTTCTATGGAAGTACCTATTCAGGAACAGGTACTTATTTCACATTATCTGTCAGGGGAAAAGCCTGAATTTTTTTCAGGCAGGCAGGTGACGTATCGTGAAGTTAAAGGAGCATCATTTTATTTTGGTCCTTTTGTTAAGCGTGCTGTAGATCCTCTTAAAAAAGTATTTGGTTCAAATATCAAGGGGTTTATAAATGCAGCAGAAAAATTAAATAGCAAAAAAATTTCTGCGGGTGATACAGGTTATGAGTTTTTGATTTTTCCAAAAATACCAGTCCAGTTGATAATATGGGAAGCAGATGATGAGTTTGCAGCTGAAGCAAATATATTGTTTGATTCTACAATTGAAAATATTCTCTCTCCAGAAGATATAGCATGGATGTCTGGTATGTTAGTATATAGGCTTATGTCTTTTAGTAGATAAATTGATTTTCGTTTTCGGTTTTTAAAAAGATTTTATAATTTTATCAATAAAAGTTATCCTTGATACCTTATATCAAAATATTACAAATATGTATAATTGGGTTTAATAATAATTACATATTTGTAATAAACAATGGGCATGTGTTTTTTAAAAATTAATATATATAATAGATATATGTTGTTATTTTAATAGATTATGATTATGTTTGTGGATATGGCATTTAATTTGCTTAAAATTGTTTCTAATGTAAAAAGATTTTATTAACTTCATTTTTTGTAAAAAATAGGAACTTCTTGATATGAATAAAAGGATGCTTGCGATAGATGCAATAAATAGCAGTACATTGGATCAACACACTATTAATTATAAGGATGAAAATTCTATAGATGTGTTTGGGGATAATGTTTTTAGTATATCTGTAATGAAGAAAAGATTGCCAAAAGATATTTTTAAATCTGTACAAGCAACGATTGAAAATTTTACAGAACTTGATCCTGCTATTGCTGATGTTGTTGCAAATGCGATGAAAGACTGGGCAATTGAAAAATGTGCAACGCATTACGCTCATGTTTTTTTCCCTCTTACCGGTGCTACAGCTGAAAAACATGATAGCTTTCTGGTGCCTGATTTATCAGGAAAGGCAATTGCAGAATTTTCAGGAGTAACTCTTATTCAGGGAGAACCCGATGCATCAAGTTTTCCAAGTGGTGGTATACGTCAGACATTTGAGGCAAGAGGATATACAGCATGGGATGTAACAAGTCCTGCGTATATTATGGAAAATCCAAATGGAGCAACTCTTTGTATTCCTACAGCATTTGTTTCATGGACAGGAGAGGCGTTAGATAAGAAAACACCTATTATGCGTTCAATGCAGGTGTTTAATAAACAGGCTCAGAGAATTTTAAAACTTTTTGGAGATGATTCAGAGAAATTTGTAGCTTCAACATGTGGTGCAGAACAGGAATATTTTCTTATTGATAAAAATTTTATTACAGCACGGCCTGATATAATGGCTTCAGGCAGAACTCTTTTTGGAGCTCCTTCTCCAAAAGGACAGGAATTTGATGATCATTATTTTGGTGCTATTTCAGATCGTGTACTTGCTTTTATGTTTGAAGTAGAACGGGAGCTATACAAACTTGGAATTCCAGCTAAAACAAGACATAACGAAGTTGCTCCTGGTCAATTTGAAGTTGCTCCTGTTTTTGAAACTGCAAATCTTGCTACTGATCATCAGCAGCTTGTTATGGTAACGCTTAAAAAAATTGCCAAAAAATTTAATTTGAAGTGTCTTTTACATGAAAAACCTTTTGCAGGTATCAATGGCTCAGGAAAGCATCTTAATTATTCATTTGGAAATGAAAGTCAGGGAAATCTTTTAGATCCAGGTAAAACACCTCATAAAAATGCACAATTTCTGGTATTTTGTGCTGCAGTAATTAGAGGAGTTCATAAATATTCAAAAATTTTAAGAGCTGTTATTGCATCAGCTGGAAATGATCACAGACTTGGGGCAAATGAAGCACCGCCTGCAATTATTTCAATCTTTCTTGGAGAGCAGCTTACTGATGTTCTTGACCAGATTAAAAAAGGTTGTGTTGTTTCTTCAAAAGAAGCAGGTATAATGAATGTTGGTGTTGATACTTTGCCAAAGCTTCCAAGGGATGCAGGAGACAGAAACAGGACAAGCCCTTTTGCTTTTACCGGAAACAGGTTTGAATTCAGAGCTGTTGGTTCAGAACAGTCAATAGCAGGCCCTATTGTAGCAATGAATACAATTTTTGCTGATTCAATAAATTATATTGCAACTGAAATTGAAAATTATATGAATGGTAATCCAGAAAAATTAAATGAAGCTGTTCAGGCTGTTTTGAAAAAAGTAGTAGATGAACATGATTCAATTATTTTTAACGGTGACAATTATACTGACTTCTGGCAGGAAGAGGCAGCAAAAAGAGAGTTGCCAAACCTTAAAACAACTCCTGAGGCTCTTTTGGCTTTTTGTGAAGATGAAGCACTTGAACTTTTTGACAAATATAATGTTTTGTCAAACATAGAACTTAAAAGTCGTTTTGAAATATATCTTGAACAGTATATTCTTAAAATATTTGTTGAGGCTAAAACAACGATTGAAATGGCAAGTACAATTATTTATCCTTCAGCAGTGCGTTATCAGACAGAGCTTGCTGCCAGCTGTTTAAAAATGAAAAAGCTTGATATTGATTGTGATAATTCTGTTCTTTCTGAAGTGTCTGTATTGATTAAAAATCTTAGATTAAATATTGTCGAACTTGAAACAATTCTTTCCCAGAAAAATGATGAACCTTTGGCTGAGGCAAAAATATGCTGTGAAAAAATTATTCCGGCTATGTTAGAAGTTCGGAAAACAGTTGATATGCTTGAGACTGTTGTTGCTGATGATTTGTGGGATCTTCCTGTTTATCAGGAGATGCTTTTTATTAAATAAACAAACCACAGAATATGATGTAGCAGTTTTTTTTATTAATAAAAACTTAATTTAAAAAAACAGTTTATGAAATTATCCGTTGTATGAGCTTATACATTGCATGCAACGGATAATTTTCTCTTGTTTGACAAAGGTTTGCCTGCGGAATGAAAATTTCTTCTGTATAGTTTAGACAGATTCTTATCTTATTATCTCTTTTACAACTGTACTTATCATTTCATTTAAACCTTTTTGTATATTTAAATCCCTTTTTGTAGCCTGACCTATCCAGAAAACCTCTGCTGTTTTAATATCAATAATCTTAAAAGTTATACCAAGATTGGCAACAGATACAAAACGTTCTTGTGGCGGAGGTAAGTCAAATTGTTTTATATTTTCAGGAATTGGTTGTAATTTGCATGCTTTAACCTGATAAATTAAATTGTGGTAATCTTTTAATTTATCAGTAGTTTCTGAACAAAAGTTTTCAACTTTTTGAGTATAGTTATCTTTGATACCTGATTTAATAAACTTTGCGTAAGAACCGGAATTTGATTTTATTGCATTTTTGAGTTCTTTTTCTGTAATGGTTTTGTCATATTGTTTGAGAAAGTCTTTGAAGATGAATTTCCATTCGTCTTGATCCTGTTCTAATGTTTTGATTTTAAAATCAATAGATTTTTGTTTTATACCTATAAAAGGTAAAACTTTTTGAGAAGAAAAATAAGGATAATTATGTTTCAGTGTTTTTGCACTATTGTATCCTTTCCAGGAGAATACATAATGAGGAGGTCCAAGGCACGAAGAGACTAATTTTTTATGGTAATGCAGGTAGGTGTTTTTGTCATTTGAAAACATCTGGTAAAAAAGATCTTTTTTTATATATTCATATTGCCTGGTATCCATAGAAGCTTGTTGTTCTTTGAATTGGTTTGATTGATGTTTGTAGTTTTGTAGTTCTGTCAGATATCTGTTATACTCTTTTTTATTAATTTTGTATGGAACTGGAAGCTTTGTATTTTCAAAATGATACTGGGTTACTGCCCCAAAAACCATAAAATCAGCTTTTGTAAGTTTTCCAATTCGTTGAGCAGCGTCTTTTTCGCTCATGTTAAGCATGCCTGATGCTGCTCTTGTTTGTTCTTCAACTATTTTTTTAATATTTTGTCTTTCAACGACTCTTAAGCCTTGTTTAAAAAAGTTTATTGAAAATGTATCTGAGACCAGAGTTCCTGACCCTTGATGATCTGAAGATGAGAAATCCATTACACCAATGGTCGCTCCTTTTTTTATGGATTGTTCTTTTGAAACATATTTGTTAATTATTGATTCTGTGTTAACAGTTTCTTCAAGAGATGAAAGAACAGGATTTGGTATGATAGGAGGTATAGGGGCTTTAATAAAACCCACTGATGGGCTTTGTGGTATTTGCATTTTTAATGGAGCGGAACATGCTGTTATTGTGATAAACAATAGAAAAACAAGAAAAATTTTTATTTTTTGCATTTTTTTTTCCTCTTTAATTTAATAATAATAACTATATGTTATAGTAGCTGCAAAATTATTATCATAAGTAATATCGTCTAAGATAAGTTTCTCAGAGTTAAAGACAAAATCACCGATTTGTTTTTTAATAAATGCAGAAGCTTTAGTTTCGGTATTTTTAATTGCAGAACTTTTTTTTGCCAGTATAGTCATTGAGGCAGGTGGAGGGTCGCCTGAAACCAGCAAAACAATTCTATTGTTACTTTCTTTTAATACTTTTATTTGTTGTTTGTGGATTTTTTTTTTAAGAACTATGTAATCTATTATTAAATCTTTATCAAGCTCATCTATTCTAACCTTTCCGCTTGAGCTTGATAAAATTTCTCCTGTTATTAAATCAATCATTTTGGCACGTATTTTTAGGGTTTTGCTTCGTTTTGATATTTTCCCGGTAATAAGGAAACCTGCGCCAATTTTTTTTCCGAGTTTTTGTTCCCATGCATTGTGTTGAAAATGTGTTGCATTAGTTTCAAAGGCTATTTCCTTTTCAATGGCTTCAATCCGTTCTCTCTCTAATATAACTATGTTTTTTTTTTCACTGAATCTATCTATCATTATATCTATAAGGATACTTTCTACTTCTTCGGTTAATGTATTAGGCTTTTTAGTTTTTTTATCCACAAAAGATCTTACAACAATATAATATTTCTTTTTTTTGTTAATAACATTAATATGTCTTTGAAAATCCTGGATTATTTCTTCTAACTCATCTTCTAATACATCAGCACTACATATAGACGGGTAAGAAAAAATAGAGAAGTAGAATAGTAAAATAACAGTAAGAACTTTAAGTAAAAAACAACAGTAAACTTTTTTTTTTATTAAAGGCATAAGTCACTCCTTAACTGTATAAAAATGTATAAAATACAAATAAATTTTTTTTAAATAAATTTTGGATTATTTATTATGCTATGAAGTATAGATCAAAAGTATAGATAGTATTTAAAAACAGAACAAAAAAAATACACTTAATATATTATATGAATTTAATTTAAAAAACAAGAATGAATTTGGTGAATTTTTGAAAAAAATGATTGTTGAATAAATAATGAGAAAAACACATAGAAACTGATACTTAGAGTCTAAAGCAGAGAATCACAGATATATGGAAAGAATATCTTTTCTGGCATTAACATGTTGAATTGTGACAGAAACAAGATCACCTGGTTCTATTGTTGTTCCTGATGGCAGTGATAATTTACATTCAAGCATATATTCGCAAAGCAGTACAATATGGAAGTTTTTTCTTTGGTTTATAATTATTGCCTGAGTTGTTGAGCCTGATTTTTTTTCAAGATATTTTAAAATAAAATAGCGGTTTCGTGAGTATTGAGCTTTTGCTGCTATAGATTGTGGATAAGGTAATTTTTGAATAATCTGGTTTATTTCTATTTTTGAATATGGTTTTTCATAATTGAATACAGCACGTATTTGACGTTGAGTTACAAGATCTGAATATTTTCTTATTGGCGAGGTAGCAGTAACATAAGCATTAACTCCAAGACCTGCATGGTGTTCGGGACGGCTTGAGACAATAGCACGGCTTAAAAGCTTTCTCTGCATCCAGTTTTGAAATATTGTCCCCTTATCTCTTTTAAACAGCCTCTCTTTTGGAGGAGGTTGTGATCTGAATATGGCAGGCATATTATTATTTGAAAGAAATTTTGCCATAAGCCAGTTTGCCATAATCATTATTTCAGAGATAAGCAATCTGCCTGGTTTTTCACGAGTTGTTTTTGTAATACTAATTTCATTGGTATTAGAGATATCAATATGTAATTCAGGAAGAGATATCTGCATAGCTTCAGCATCTAATCTTTTTTCTCTGAATTGTTTTGCGAGGTGCAGCAGATTGCTTAAATCAGATCTTTTATCTATGTTGTTATCTACATCATTATATGTAAGTTGTTGTTTGATTTTGATAATGCTTGGAACTATTTCAAAATCTAAAATGTCAGCAAAATAATTTAATTTTGCAAAAATGCTTATAGCCGGCCGGGTCTTATTTTTTTTAAGACTGCAAAAGTTTTCAGAAAAAACTTTTGGTAACATATTAATAGTAAGATCTGGCAGGTATATAGAAGATGCTTGTTCTAAAGCATGGTGATCTATTATATCTCCTTTTTTTATAAAGTGACCAATATCTGTAATATGTATGCCTATAATAAATGTATTGTCTTTTTCTTCAATACTTATTGCATCGTCAAAATCTAAAGTTGATTCTCCATCTATGGTAATAATATCTATATCTGTTAAATCTCTTCTTTTTGGAGTATCAGGAGAATTAATGTGTGGAGGAAGAAAGTTTTTTGTATAATTAATAACTTTTTGTGAAAAATCTGTCTGGATTTCAAAGCGTAATAAATCTATATTTTCATCTTCTTTCCATAGACCGAGTTTTACAAAAAGAGAAAATAGCTCGTCAGAAGCATTTAAGCCTGCTTTTGCCAGTATTTCTTTACCTGCTTTTGCATGTGGGCTGTCATTGTCAAAAATATAGTATGATTTTAATATTTCTAATATCTTTTCAAAATTATCAGGTGATTTTGTATCTGAATCTGTTAGTACTTTTTTTAACCATTCACTTGCTTGTGTGATAATTAATTCTTTGTGTTTTTGTTCTTTTATTTGAGAAAGTATTTGCTTAACTGTTTCTTCAGAATTCGGGAAAAATTTATCCTGATTGAATTTAAAATATATCTTGTTTGCAAAAAAAGCTCTCATAACAGCAGCTTTTTCATCAGAAGATGGATTTTTACTAAAGCAAAATTCCGTCATAGTTGTAAGATCTATCCACTCATCTTCTTCATATAAAACATCCCATAGTTCTTTTATATCAATATTATGAATTAGAGAATTTCTGTAAGATGCTATTTTTTTTAAAGATGATACAAGTGAGTCTCTTCCGTTTGAAAGTTTAAGAGTACCTGTTTCCTGATGAGAAAGCCTGTTATGAGAAATAGTTATTTCTCTGTTGTTTTCGGTAAGCAACCTTAACCGCTGCTTTTTTATTTCTAAAATAACAGCACACAATATTTTTTGATTTTCGATAAATTCAATAACATATCCTGATTCCATAACAGGAACTATTATCAGTGGTGTTTTTGAAAGTCAATAATATGATGCAAACAATATAAATATAGTATATTAAATAGAAATTTATTTTCTATTTCTATTTTGAGTTTTCAGATCAAACAAATCTAACTCTAAATCTATGTGCCTGTTTATGGAAGTTATTTCATCCACTTTCTTAAAGTAGATATGGTATTATTATAATTTATAATTTTTCTACATCTGTAAAAAAATGGTTGATTTCCAATAAATTTTAAAATATACTAATTAACAGGAAATTTAAGCCCTTAATATTTTTTGTTAATGATTTTATCTACATAACTATTTTTACCAAATAAATAACTCTTTTAAAAAATTATTAAAGTAAAAAAAGAAAATTTCAATAAGTAATATTATTGCTTTTTATTTTTTCTATATTTTATTTGAATATGGTATGGAGATGACCTTTTGAAAATTGATAAAGAAATCACATCAACAGATAAGCTTTTAAATGCAATTAGAGCAAAGCATGGAGAAAATAGTACAGATAAAAAAAGTGCTTATTTAGAAACTTCTGCAAATACTGATCCGCATAAAAAGAAAAAAAGCAGAATCTCTTTGGGAGTTGTTATAAGGTCAAAGATGCTTGTGTTAATATTGCTTGATCGATTTTCAAAGAGTGAATTTGAGATTATTGATTTTGCTTTTTATAAGTTTGATTCTGGAATGACACGACAAAGCAAAGATTTTCCCGTATTTTTATCTCAAAAAATAGCAGAAACTTGCGGCGGACAGACCAAAATTGATATATGGACAAATATTTCAATGGCTAATGTAAATATTAAATGTATCAAAATTCCAAAAGTATCTGATGCACAAATTGCAAATACGGTTTATTGGACATATAAAAAAGAGGTGTCGTTTGATGAAAAAAAAGATATTTTTGATTATGAGATTATAGGAAAAACTGTTCAAAATGGTGAAAAAAAAAACAGTGTAATGGTTTATACTGCACCGGCAGTTGAAGTAAAAGAGCTTAACTCTCTTTTTAATCTGACAGGTTATCCTTTGTCAGGGATTACAGTTATACCTTTTGCTTTTCAAAATTTTTTTAGAACTGGAGCTGTTCAAACTGGTGATGTGGTTTGTACTGTTTTTGTGAGTAATAATTATTCCAGAATTGATATATTTGATAAAAATAATATTGTTTTATCAAGAGAAGTAAAGACGGGTATTACCAGTATGGTTGAGCTTATTACAAGGGAGATGTCAGGTAGTAATCTATCCGAATTACAAGCTTTTGAAATGGAAAAGGACTCTAAAAATATAGAAGAGTCTTCTCAAACAGTTTATGCACAAAAGGTTTTAAATAGTTTTTTAAATAACTCTTTAGATTCAGAAAAAGCTGATAATGAAAGTATTTTAAATCATGATAAAGTTTTTCCTATAATTAAACCTGTTTTACAACGTCTTGTAAAGCAGGTGGAAAGAACATTGGAGTATTATTCTGTCAATTCAGGAGGTATTGGTGTTTCTCAAATTTTTGTTTCAGGAGGTCTGAGCGGGTATACTCATTTTCTTTCTATGATTGAGGAGCATGTACGGCTGCCTGTTAAAGTTCTGGGTAACTCCTTTCAATTTCCTGATGATGAGTTGTCTGTGATTTGGCAGGATTTGTTTGTACCTGCAATAGGAATAGCTTTATCTGCGAATTCTTATACTCCCAATTTAAATTACACTTATAAAGAAAAAGAGAAAGAGTTAAAAGGAAAACAAACAAACAAATATATATTTACAGGTTTTATAACTATCATAGCTTTTTTAAGCCTGTTTTTGCTTATGCAGTATTCTGCTATAGATGATAAAGTCCAAAAAAAGAGTTTGATAGAAAAAAGATTTAGAGAGTTTAATCCAAAAATTGATCAAAACTTTATCTTACAGCTTGTTGCAAAATCTGAGAAAATTAGAGAAAGGTATGAAAAGTATGCTGATAATTATTTAAATATGGCTTTAATACAGCAAATATCAGCATTAACCCCTTCTAATATAAGGCTGATAAGTTGTATAACAAATGTAGCTGGTAAAAATAAGGATAATATTTTGATTGAAGGACTGGTGGTAAACAGAAAAAAGCAACAGGATCTGGCTCTTGCTGTTTATCTTGTAAAGCTTGAATCATCGCCTTTAATTAAAGAGATAAAAGTTAATTTTAAGACGGCTGAGAAAATAAACGGGAAAGAATTATTATATTTTAAAGCAGAGCTGGAGATTATTTAATGATAAATACTGATTCATTATTTTTTATGAATAAAAACAGCGTGATTTATATGCTAATATGTAGCTGCTGCATAATTTTGATTGTTTTCTTAGGTGTTATTCCAAATCAAAAAAAAATTATTGCTCTTGATAGTGAGATAATAAATATGCAGCAGCAAATTAAAGAACAGGAGATATTTTTTCCTCTTTTTAAAAATCTTTTGAAAAAAGTTCAGTTTAAAGTAATTGATGGACTTTCTTGTGAGAAAAAAGACGGTATTGAAAAACAACATTTTGATACAATACAGCCTGTTTTTCAAAGTATTCTCTATAGAAATGAGTTGAATTTAATTTCTTTTTCTCAGGATATAAGTTTGATGTCAAAAACTACAAAGAATTTTTTTATAAAATTAAGTTTTACAGGACGTTTCAATAATATAAGAGATGCTCTTTTACAAATTCAAAAGCTTTTATTTGTTGAGGAAGTTAGTAGAATTAAGATCAGTTCTGCACAACAAAATAAACTTGTTGAATTAAAGCTTTTGATAATAATGAAATAAAACAAAAGCTTTCAATGGACAAATATTTTTAACACTTTTATTGGAATAATTGGAACCATGTTATGTCTAAGCGGGAAAAAATAATAGTTGTCATGCTTTTAATTGTTGTTGGGTATGGAGGGTATGAATATTTTTTTGATTCCTCACCAAGCAAACAGTCTATGGGTGCTAAAAGCACTTGTGTAAATTTAACAAAGTTTGCAGCAGATATTGGGGCAAAAATAAAGCAAAATGAGTTATCAGATAAAAAGAATTTTATTGTTTTAAAAAAGGCTTCTTTGGATTGGGATTTAGATCCTTTTTGGAAATATGCTCTCAAAAAAGAAGGTAATGAAAAACAACAGGATGAAAAGACATTATCCGAAAAAAAATTTGTATATTCCGGATATCTTAAGCTGGGTAATAGAAAAATAGCTATAATAAATAATATGGAATATGAAGTTGGTGAAAAAGTGTTAAAGTATGAGGGATATTCTGTGTTATCTATTTTTCCAAACAAAGTTGTATTGGCAGCAGGTAAAAGCGGAAAAAAACTTACTCTTTTAATAAAAGATGAAATTTAGGTGCAACATGAAAAAAAAGATTTATTTAAAAATTATCTCTTTAAGGTTATTTGCTTTTTTTATGATTTTATTGTTTTTGTCTGGTTGTATAGAGAAGCGGATAGAAAAGCAGACGGCACAACAAGACCCTGTTTTTGAAAAATGGCGTATTTTGGCAGAAGAATCAAAAGGTTTTTCTCCTATGGTTGTGAAAAAGACTTTAAATTTACCTAAAGAGAGGAAGATCGGAGTTTTAGAAAAAAAGATTAAAGAGAGAGATTTGCGGTCATTACCTGTCAAAAAAATTGATCTTAAAATGCAGCAGGTAGAAGTGAGTACTCTTTTGCGTACACTGGCAAAGGCCGTAAATATTAATATTATAGTAAATGAGAATGTTAAGGGAAAAGTAAATATAAATGTAGTTCATGCTGCATGGGATGAGTTGTTTAATGGTTTGTTGAGTTCATATGGACTTACTTATGTATGGGAGGGAAAACTTCTTCGGATTTTAACTGAAATGGATCTGGATAAGGAAATAAAACGTTCTTTTCAAAAAAATGATTTACGTATGGCAGGTCCGCTTGTAACCCAGATTATATCAATTGATTATATTAATTCAAGTAATCTTAAAAAAAATTTAGATCATTTTTTAAGTAAAGATAAGGCAGGGAAGTCAATTGGATCTGTTGTAGTTGATGAATATACCAACTCTCTTGTGATTCAGGCACTGGTTGATGATTTAGAGGCTATGCTGCCTTTGATTGAAAAATTAGACAGGCCTACCCCTCAAATACTCATAGAGGCATATATAGTGGAAACAAATAAAGAGACAGCAGTAGAGCTTGGTGTGCAGTGGGGTGGATTATACCATGATAGCAGTGGCTCAAAAGGTACCTGGCTGACACCAGGTGCAAAAAGCAGCGGGATAAATGATCAAAAATTAAGTGATGGTGGTATAGATCCTACGTCTGGTATGGGGTTTTCTCTGCCTGATGGGTTGCTTGATGGAAGTGGATTGAATTTAGGATTTGTTTCTGAAAAAATAGGAGCACACATATTAAATGTGCAGTTATCTGCTTTAGAGCAGGAAGGGAAATTGAATATATTATCAAAACCATCTATTACAACTATTGACAATCATTTGGCAATTATAGAAAGCGGTACAGACGTACCATATCAGACTGTTGTAGATGATGACGTAAGTATTGAATGGAAAAAGGCTACATTGCGTCTTGAGGTTTTACCACATGTTATTGATAATAAAACGATAAGACTTAAAATAGTTACACATAAAGATGAATTGGATTTTTCAAGAGACGTTGATGGCAATCCTGTAATAATAACAAAAAATGCAGAAACAAGTATAATTTTGTTAGATGGGCAAACTACTGTTATCGGAGGTTTAAAAAAGGAGAAAACAATAGATACAGAATCAGGCGTTCCCTGGCTTAAAGATATACCATTTTTTGGTTATTTATTTAAAGGGAGACATAATTCAAAAGAGATGGAAGATTTGCTTATTTTTATTACTCCTTATATTTTAAAGCAAAATAAAACAGATGTTGTAAGTATAAAACAATAGTAAAATACTTATGAGTATTATGGCTATGGATTACTTTAAAATTTTAAATTTGAAGAAAGAGCCTTTTTCAAATTCACCTGATCCAGATCTTTTTTACCATGTGAAACAGCATGTCCAATGCCTCCAGAAGCTTGAAATTTCTATTCGTTTGAAAAGAGGATTGAATGTCGTAATAGGAGATGTGGGTACTGGTAAAACTACAGTTTGCAGACAACTGCTTCGAGTCTTTGCAGAAGATGAAGATGTTGTTGAATTTATGATTTTAGACCCTTTTTGTAAATCTTCTTATGATTTTTTATCATATATAGCAAAAACATTTAATATTGAGTTTTCAGATAATATAAATAATGAGCAGGTTATTAAAGAGAAGATTAAAAATTATCTTTTTGTTTGTGGAGTAGATAAAAAAAGAACAGTAGTTCTTATAATAGATGAAGGGCAAAAAATGCCGATTTTTTGTCTGGAAATTTTAAGAGAACTGTTAAACTATGAAACTAATGAATATAAGCTTTTACAGATTGTAATATTTGCTCAGGCAGAGTTTTATGATATAATTACTCCTTTGCATAATTTTATGGATAGAATTAATCTTCTATATCATCTAAAACCTCTTGGTTTTAATCAAACTGTTCGGATGATTAGATACAGGCTTGATAATTCTTATAACATATTTGGTAAAACACTTGATTTTTTTACTTATCCTGCTTTCTGGATGATTTATTTATTTAGCAGAGGATACCCGAGAAAAATAATTAATTTGTGTCATAAATGTATTTTATCAATGATAATTAATAAACATGCAAAAGTTCGTATTTATCATGTTTATGAAGAAATTGGAGATAAAAAAAGTTTTTGGGTTAAGAAGCTTGTTCCAGTAACAGCAGTTTTTTTTGTTTTTTTGTTTTTTTTATTTGCAGGAATTAATAATAATACAGCAGAAAATTTTTCACTGTTAAAACAAAATAATTATTATGATAAAATAGATAGGACAGAAAAACAGTATGAAAAGATAAAAAAAGGAACAGGAGTCTTGTCTTCTGATAAATTGTATGGTAGTAAAAAACAATGTATGTTTTTAGATGATGAATTTGTTATGGCAAAAAGTATTGATTCATTGTCTTTTTCTACTTCAGATTCTAATAAAAAACAGAGTTATTTCTCTTTTTCAGGTAAGGGCCTGGAAAAAAAAGAACCTCCTTTGCTGCTTGGACATTTATCAGTAAAAAATAGTGAAACTATAAGTATTTTAATTGAAAATGTTTATGGTGTTTTTGATAAAAATATTCTTAATGTTGTTTTACAGTCAAATCCTCAAATTTCAGATGCAGATAAAATTGAAATTGGCGATCTTATCTGTTTTCCTGTAATACCTGGCCTGACAAGAAATAGTTGTTTTAAAACATGGTGGATACAGTTTGAAAGAACAGATAACCTTGGTAATGCAGTTAATATATTAAGACAATATTCAAATAATTTGCCAAAAATAAGGATGATATCTTATTATAAACCTGATACCGGACTCTGCTTTATTCTTGTATATAATTCTATGTGGTTTAAAGAGGAACATGCAGAAAAAAGTTTAAATAATATTAAAAAATATTTTCCAAAAGCAAAGCTTTTTTGTATTGAGACAGATAAAATGAAGGTTTACTCACAATATTATTAGTAATGGAGAGATAATTGTTTAAGCGAAAAAAATTAGGAGAGATGTTGATTGAGGCAGGATTGCTTACTGAAGATGAGTTGCAGAACGCTTTGATAAAACAGAAAAAGAGTAAATTAAAGCTTGGGCAGTTTCTTGTTTCAGATGGTATTATTTTGGAATCTGAACTTGTTTTGGCAATTTCACAGCAATTAAAAATAGAGATATACAATGCAGAAAAATATCCTATGAACCTTGAGCTTTCCAGACTTTTTCCAGCTGAGGTAGCCAAAAAAAATTTAGTTGTTCCGGTTGAGGTTGATGTAAATGTTTTAATGGTGGCAATGACTGATCCTTTGGATATAACTATATTTGATACTATAGAAGCTATAACAAATCTCGAAGTAGAGGCTGTTATATGTACAGAAAAAGAGATGAACCAGCTTATTTCACTTTTGTATGGTTCATTTTCTGATATAGGTGATGTACTGGACTCTGTAGAAAATCTTAAGGTTGAGTTAGATAAAACTGAAGATGATTCTAAAAAGGCAGAAAAAGTTGAAATAGCTTTACTCAAGGATATTTCTGAAGATGCTCCTGTTATTCGTATTGTCAATTCTATTTTTATTCAGGCAGTAAAAGATGGTGTTAGTGATATTCATATTAGTCCTGAAAAGGATTATGTTCAGTTAAGATTTAGAGGGGATGGCAGGCTTTATGATGTTCCGGCTCCCCCTAAAAATCTCTTTTTATCAGTTATTTCCAGAATAAAGATATTGGCAAATTTAGATATAGCTGTTTCAAGAATTCCTCAGGATGGCAGATTTACAATTAAGGTTGGTAATAAAGAAGTTAATGTGCGTGTGTCAACTCTGCCTACGATTTATGGAGAAAATCTTGTTCTTCGTCTTTTAGATACCAGCAGTGGCATATATTCTTTGAATAAGCTTGGGATATCTCCTGCTGATATAAAAAAAATAGAATCAATTATAAATAAACCTTACGGAATGATACTAAGTACAGGACCTACAGGGAGTGGTAAGAGTACGACTCTGTATTCAATTTTAAAACAGTTAAACAAGCCTGATATTAATATAATAACATTAGAAGACCCTGTTGAGTATCGTATGGAAAAAATAAGACAGGTTCAGTTAAATCAGAGAGCAGGGATGAGTTTTGCTAATGGTTTAAGAGCTATATTGCGCCAGGATCCTGATGTTATTATGGTGGGAGAGATTAGAGATTCTGAAACTGCTTCAATAGCTGTTCAGGCAGCTTTAACAGGACACAGGGTGTTGAGTACAGTGCATACTAATGATGCAGCTGGTGCTATTACACGTTTTATAGATATGGGAGTTGAGCCGTTTCTTGTATCTTCAGTTATGCTTATTTCAATAGCTCAGCGTCTTGTAAGAAGGGTGTGTCCTGATTGTGCTGAACCCTGTATTCCATCTGCTGGTAAAATGAAATACTGGGGTTTGGAAAAATTTGATAATCCGAATTTTTTAAAAGGAAAAGGGTGCTTCAAATGTAATGATACAGGCTATAAGGGGAGAGTCGGTATATATGAGGTACTGCTTATAGATGAGGTTGTACAGGAGATGATTTTAGATCAAAAATCCGGTCATGAAATATCAAAAGCAGGTATCGCATCAGGAAAACTGAAAACTTTAAAAGATGATGCTGCTGAAAAGATAGCTGCAGGAATTACTACATGTGAAGAGGTGCTTACAACAGTGATGAATTATTAATCACATAAATAATTTCACTTAAGTTATCAATCGGAGATATACTATTAGTATTATCTCCTCACTTAGGGCGAGCCCTTAGGCCTTGTGAAATTTATTATGTGACAATCTATTTATATTGTATTGTGTTTATATTATATTATGGATAAATTTATATATCAGGCTTTAAACAGCAATGGAAAAAAAATATCAGGTGAAGTTGATGCTGATTCTAAAGAGAGTGCTTTAAATATTTTAAGCTCCAGAGGATATATACCTGTAACTGTTAAAGATTTAAATAAAAGTTCAGGTAAGG
>DAOWNP010000285.1 GCA_030642545.1 Desulfobacteraceae bacterium
CGAGTGCTAAAAATATTACTCTATGTTTTATGCACCTTTATGAGGGTAGCGGGAATTGCTGCAAAAACTTCTAAAAACTTAGAAACACCAGATTTCTAAAAAAACATTAAATTTGCATTAGGAACGTGGACAAAACGGCTCTTCCGCAATTATACATAATAAATTCAGGTCATCTTTGCCCGATCTAAAATCACAAAAACATCAAAAGAGCTATCTATTCATCTGTTTTTGAGTTTTCAGATCAAACAAATCTAACTTTAAATCTATGTGCCTATTTGTGGAAGTTATTTCATCCACTTTCCTAAGATTCTTAAAGAGACAGTCTATAATATAAAATAAAAGAAAGATGGTTATCTTTATATTTTCTTTATATCTTCTTTCTTAAAACTACTCATCAGTAAGGGGGTTGTATTGAAAAAAACAGCAATTCTTTTTCCAGGCCAGGGTTCCCAATCTATTGGTATGGGACTTGACCTGTATCAGGAATATAATTATGTAAAAGATCTTTTTAATCTATCAGAAAATATTACAAACCTCAATATTTCAGAACTTTGTTTTAAAGGTCCCATAAACAAATTAACCAGTACAGTAAATCTTCAGCCAATTCTAACTACTGTAAATATTGCCTGTCTTGAAATACTAAAAAAAAACGGGATAAAAGCAGACTATGCAGCAGGGCACAGCCTCGGTGAATATTGTGCACTTAACGCCGCAAATATAATCTCTATAGAAGATACGCTAAAGCTTGTCTTTAACAGAGGCAAGCTTATGGAACGTGATTCAAAAATGAATAAAGGAATAATGCATGCAATTATAGGTCTTCCCATAGATATTGTTAACAACCTTGTAAAAGAAGTTGACCCTGAAAATCAAAGTGTTTCTGTTGCAAACCATAATACAGAAACACAAATTGTAATCACTGGAAAACCCGATGAAGTTAAGCAAGTATCTAAACTTGCCAAAAAAAATGGGGCAAGAACCATACCTTTAAAAGTAAGCGGGGCATGGCATAGCTACCTTATGAAAAATGCTGCTGCTGACTTTGCAAAAGATCTGGATTCTGTTGAATTCAACAAGCCTGATAAGAACATAGTTTTTAATGTTTCCGGTGATATTGAAAATGATCCTGATAAAATCAAACAGTTAATAAAAAAACAGTTAATCAGCCCTGTTAAATGGCATGATTCGATATTAAAACTTATAGAAAAAAAAGTTGAAGTTTTTATTGAAATTGGCCCCGGTAAAGTATTAGCAGGTTTAATTAAAAAAATTATTCCAAAAAGCTACCCATATAAAATCATAAATCTCAATACTTTACAAAGCTTTAAAAATTTTCAGCTTCCATAGTACATAGGAACAAAAAAAAGGAAATGCCATGAATAATTCAACTGAAGTTATTTCTGTAGATCATGATCTAAAAATGATCAAACCACCACATGCAAAATGGCCTGAACCTGCAAATGTTTATTTTATCAAAGATGAAGATGGCATTAGTTTATTTGATGTGGGTTGTAGTTGCGATTCTTCTGTTGGAAGAGTTTTGGGTGCTTTAAACTATTTGGGATGGGACAAACTGCCTGTTAAAAAAATAGTGCTTTCGCATGCACATCCTGATCATATCGGTGGAATGAAAACACTTTCATCTTATCTTAACCCTGAACAAACAATACTTCATGAACACGATTTACCTTATGCTAACTCTCCATCAGATCTAAATTTTTCTTTTGATATCCCTCTCTGTAACGAAAAAAACAGGGAAAAAGGAAATCCTGATGGTAATGGTTTTGATATTCTCAGCTATTTTGAAATGGTTAACTGCCCCATGTGCAGTGTAAAAATCAATAAAACTGTAAAAGAAAAAGATATAATAAATATAGGCAGATATAATTTTGAGGTCATTCATACGCCCGGTCATGCATCTGGTCATATATCTCTCTTTGATACAAACAAAAAACTACTCCTTGCTGGAGATATAATTGGAGAAATTATTCCATGGTATGCACCTTCCTCCGGCGGCTTAACAGGTTTTCTTGAAAGCCTTCAAAAAATAGAAGCCTTAGACATTGATATTGTTTTACCATCTCACGGCAGTATTATAAAAAACTCTAAAAAAATTATTCATGAAATAATAACAACATTTAACAAAAGAGATGATAGTATTATAGAAGCTCTTAAATCAGGGCAAAAAACATTTCACGAATTAAATGAAATTCTGTTTGAATTTCCACTTCTACAATTTTTTCCAGGCACGCCAATGACTGAGAGTCATTTACAAAAATTAATAAAAGATAAAAAAATTAAAGTATTAAATAAACTATACTTTCTCATTTAAAATAACATATTTAAAAGGAGTGATCTCCTGTGTGTATGATACTGCAGGAAATGTGGATGAAATAACTTCCACAAATAGGCACATAGATTAGGGTTAGATTTGTTTGATCTGAAAACTCAAAAACAGATAGAATAGCTGGCTCTTTTGATGTTTTTGTGGTTTTAGATCGAGCAAAGATGACTTGAAATCTATTATGTATAATTATGGAAAAAAGTTTTGTCCACGTTCCTAAGCCAGGATATGTGATTTACATAGACCTTGTACCAGTTATTTTATATAAAAGATCTTGCAAGTTTTTGTATTGGGGAATATATTTAACACCTGAATGAAAACAGGGGATTTTTTTATTCAAATTTTAAATATAATATCAAGAAAAAATAAGGAGTTGGCAAAATGCCTATATTTGAATTTAAGTGTTCAAATTGCAATAAAACATTTGAAACTTTAATGTTACCGTCAGATACAGATCAACCGGTATGTCCTTCGTGTAACAGTAATTTAGTTGAAAAACTTATATCGGCGGCAAGTTTTCGTCCGAATGGTATTCCAACAGGTTCAGGTGGATTTAAGCTTCCGGCTTGTAAAACTTCAGGAGGCGGATGAAACATTTAAACTGTCTTTAAGTTTTAAAGACGTTAAAGCTTAATTTTAATAAGTTAAACATCTAATTTGTTTTACTTTTGAGATGTCATTAGTTGACAAGATTTTCTTATCTTTGCTATATTAGATTTTAGTATATTTATCAGCTTTTATTGGTCAACTTTTTTAATATAAAGGAAATGTTATTATGGCAGAAGGAATCATAGAGATTACAGACAGTAATTTTGAACAAGAAGTTATCAATTCAGACATGCCTGTGCTTGTAGATTTTTGGGCAGCCTGGTGTGGACCATGTAAAGCAATAGCTCCAAAAATTGAAGAGCTTGCAAATGAATTTGCCGGTAAAATTAAAATAGGAAAATGTAATGTAGATGAGAATCCATCAACCCCAGGTGACTATGAGATTCGTTCTATTCCTACTCTTATTTTTATAAAAGATGGAAAAGTTGTAGACAAAATTATTGGTATCGTGTCTAAAATAAAACTTGAAGAAGCTATAAAAAATATAATTTAAAAACATTACAAAAAAACAAAGTTAAAGAAATTATAATTTTTTTTAACCTATATTGTATATAACGCCCATGCCTTGACAGGCACAACAAAACATGAAAATGAA
>DAOWNP010000160.1 GCA_030642545.1 Desulfobacteraceae bacterium
ATTTTATATGATTTTCAAAAAAGATTCCCATGTGAGGCAACTACCTATATTATAACAATTGCCCTGATATCAATTGTGTACAATGATTTTTTAAGTTTTTTCTTTCTTAAGCGACTTTTGTCTGAAGATTCAGGAAAAGTAAAATGAAAAAAACAAATGTAAAGATAGTTGTAAATTATATTTTTACTCTTACAATACTTGTTATTTTGGTTTTATGGATAAAACATTTTGATATCAAAACTACCTGGCAGCAGGCAGGTATTATTAATTTTTCTTTAGGTTTTCTTTTGCTTGCTGCTTATTTAATAGGTGGAATTGTAAAAAATATAAAACTTCCACTTATAACAGGGTATATATTCGCAGGAATTCTGGCAGGACCGTATGTAAGTAATTTTATAGATAAAAATATGGTTAACGAGTTAAAATTAATTGATGATTTTGCTTTAAGTTTTATAGCTTTTACAGCAGGCGGATCTCTTTATATTAAGCTTATTGCTCAAAGATATAAAGCAATTTTGCTGAATATTTTCTTTATCACTATCACAGTTTTTTGTTTAACCGCAGGTTTTGTCATGATATCTGCCAAATATTTTGTTCTGACAAAGTTACTCTCTTTTGAACAGGTAACTGCAATAGCAATTTTATCCGGAGTAATAGCTGTTGCTCGTTCACCATCTTCAGCCATTGCTATAATAAATGAAACCAAGGCATCTGGTTCATATACTGAGACTGTTCTTGGTGTAACCATTATGATGGATGTATTGATTATAATTTTTTTTACCTTTGCCATGACTTTTGTTAAAACAATAATGTCTCAAACAGGAGTAAGCATAGATATAGCTTTTCTTGCATTAGCTTTTGAAATGTTTTGTTCAATAATTTTTGGAGTTATTATAGGAAAAGGGATCTCTTTTTATATAGATAAGGCTGGATATGATTTGCCTGTTTTTTTAGTTTTTCTTGGTTTTGTAGTAGCTAAAATATCAATGTGGTTGACTATTTTTATGAAAAACCAATTTGGTATTTTTTTGCATTTAGAACCATTGTTAATCTGTATGAGTGCAGGTTTTGTAGTACAAAATTTTGGAAAATCAGGCAGCATTTTTATAAAGAGTTTAGAGAGTGTTGAAATGCCTGTTTATGTATTATTTTTTTCTCTTGCAGGTGCATCACTTGATTTTAATGCTCTTGCTGTATGCTGGCCTCTATCTGTTTGTCTTGTCATGGTCAGATGTATTGGCATTTTTATTGGTACATGGAGTGCCGGAACTATAATAGCCGATCCTGCATTTGTAAATAAAAGGGCATGGATGGGATATCTCACTCAGGCTGGAATTGCAATTGGTTTTGCCAAATTAGTTCAGAGACAGTTTCCTGAGATAGGTCTTTATCTAACAACAATAGTTCTTGCCATAATTTCAATTAATCAGTTAGTAGGTCCTGTTATGTTTAAACTTGTGTTAAATATGGTGGGAGAAACAGGAAGACAAAAGAGGTAGTATTTATTTAATAATAAATTTTTTTCGTTGTATTTCTCGTTTTTTATAATAAAATATAAGAAAATAAAAAAAATTTATGCTAACTACTGCCTCTGGAAGATACGTTTAAAGATACACGAAAATTTTAATTGCAGGAATACAAGGAGTAATTTGTGAGTACAATCCAAAAAAATTACGATACGATCGTTGTTGGGTCAGGACCTGGTGGAGCAACAGTTGCAAGGGAATTAATTAGAAAAAAACAAAAAGTTCTCATTCTTGAATGGGGAAATAATGCTCCTATAAGAGGTTCTTTATTTCAGTTTGTTAATGCTGCTGGAATTCCAGGAAAAAGCATACTGTTTACTGATAAAAAATTTCTAACCATGATAAGAGGAATATGCACTGGAGGAAGTTCGGTTTTCTTTTGCGCAAGTGCTTTTGATCCTCCTTATGATTTAATGAATTCCTATGGTATTGATATTAAAAATGAAGTAGAAGAAGTCAAGCAGGAAGTTCCCATAGCACCTTTAAAAGATGAGCTTATCGGTCCTGGTGCTAAAATGATAATGGAAAGTGCTCTTGATCTTGGGTATGACTGGCAAAAAATAAATAAGTTTATCTATCAAGATAAATGTAAAAAGAATTGCGGGAAATGTAGTTATGGCTGTCCATATGGTGCCAAATGGACAGCAAGAAATTATGTTGAAGAAGCAACAAATGGTGGAGCTGAACTTGTTAACAGTGCAAAAGTAACAAACATCATTTTTGAAAACAATAAAGCAATTGGCGTTGAATACAGGAAAAAATTTAAGAGTTATAAAGTATATGCAGAAAAAACAGTTATCGCAGCAGGTGGAATTGGTTCACCTAAAATACTCAGACATAGTGGCTTATATAGTGCAGGTTATGATTTTTTCTATGACCCCTTGATTATGGTTTTTGGTACGGTAGACGGTTTAAACAGTAATGGTGAAACTCAAATGGCAGCAGGGGTTCACATGGAAGATGAAGGTTATATGATGGTTGATTTAAATTTTCCGACTCCAATGTACATGGTACAAAGTGCATCCAAACTGAGATTGCACAAAGTCTTTGCACAATCCAAAACATTAATGATCATGATCAAAATAAAAGATGATCTTGGTGGTAGAATTACCTGGAACGGTAGTGTTCATAAGAGCCTTACAAAACAGGACAGGCTAAAATTAAATAAAGGTTATAAACATGCAAAAAAAATACTTAAAAATGCAGGTGCAAAAGGAATATTTAGAGGATGGAATGTTGCTGCACACCCAGGCGGAACAATTAAAATAAATCACATGCTTGATTCAAACCTGAAAACCGAAAGAGATAACCTGTATGTGTGTGACTGCTCTGTTATACCTGAGGGTTGGGGATTACCACCTACATTAACACTCCTTGCTTTGGGGAAAAGGCTTGCAAATCATATCTCTGGTTAATCTTTTTTAGTTTTTATCACCCTTTATTTTTTGACAGTGTTTTTTTAATCTACTTTTTTTGGAGGAATTTTAATGGATAGAAAATGGGTATATTTTTTTAATGAAATTAGTGAAGTGGAAAAGTATGTTAAAGGGAAATGGGATGATGTAAAAGGTATGCTCGGCGGTAAAGGTGCTAATTTAGCGGAAATGACTCGTATTGGTGTTCCGGTTCCGCCAGGTTTTACAATTACATCTGAAGCCTGTAATACTTATTTATCATCAGGTGAAGATTTTCCTGATGGAATGTGGGAGCAGGTTCTTAAGGGAATAAAGGGAATAGAAGATAAAAGCGGGAAAAAATTCGGCGACCCTGAAAATCCGCTTCTTGTGTCCTGCAGATCAGGTGCCAAGTTTTCCATGCCCGGAATGATGGACACGGTTCTTGACATAGGTTTGAATGATAAAACAGCTCCCGGCATGGTAAAGTTAACCAGTAATGAAAGATTTGTATATGATTCATACAGGCGTCTTGTGCAGATGTTTGGAAATGTTGTTATGGGGGTGCCTGATGAATTATTTGAAGAAAAAATTAATGAGTTCCGCATAAAAACAGGTACAAAAATTGATGCTGATTTTAATGCTAAAAACTGGAAAGATATTACAAAAGAATTTAAAACAATTATACAAATCCAGACTGGCAGCGATTTTCCGATGGATCCATATAAACAGTTAAAAATGGCTACTGAAGCAGTTTTTAAAAGCTGGAATGGAAAACGTGCTGTTGATTATCGTAATGCCGCTAGTATTTCTCATAATCTTGGAACAGCTGTAAATATAGTAACAATGGTTTTTGGAAATTTAGGTAATGATTGTGCCACAGGAGTTGCTCTTTCTCGTAATGGCTCTACAGGTGAAAACAGAATTGAAGGTGATTATCTTATAAATGCTCAGGGTGAAGATGTTGTTGCAGGTACACGTCAAACAAATGATATATCAAAATTAAAGGAAGACATGCCAGAGGCATATGCAGATTTTGATAAAATTATACATAAACTTGAAAAACATTATAAAGAGATGCAGGATGTAGAGTTTACAATTGAAAACAAAAAGCTCTGGATGCTGCAAACCCGTGATGGAAAACGCACAGCTCGTGCGGCAGTGCGTATTGCCATTGAAATGGCTGAAGAAGGATTAATATCAAAAGAAGAGGCTGTCCTTAGAATAACTCCGGATAATGTAGATTCTTTTTTACATCCCCAATTTGACAGCAACTCAAAAGCTGAAGCAAAAGCAACAGGTTCTATGATAGCTATGGGGCTTAATGTTTCACCGGGCGCTGGGGTAGGTGTTGTGGCTTTTGATGCAGATTTGGCTGAATCATGGGCAAAAAAAGATGGCAGACAGGTGATAATGGTCAGACCTGAAACAAAACCAGATGACATACACGGGATGCTTGCAGCCAACGGTATTTTAACCAGCAGGGGAGGGCGTACCAGTCATGCTGCTCTGGTTGCCAGGCAGTTTGGCAAGCCTGCAGTAGTAGGCGTAACTGATATTAAGATAGACTTAAATAAACGTCAGATGAGCATAAATGGAGACATTATTAAAGAAGGAGACTGGATATCCATTGATGGATCTGCCGGAGAAGTTTACAACTGCAAACTCAAAACAAACATTCCTGATTTTATGGATACCTGGTTAATAAAACTTCTTTCCTGGGCTGATGAATTCAGACGACTTGGAATATGGACAAATGCCGATACACCTGAAGATGCGAAACGTGCCCGCAGTTATGGAGCAGAAGGAATTGGGCTTTGTCGTACTGAGCATATGTTTTTTGAACCAAAACGACTTCCATTTCTTAATAAGATGATTATGACTGATCTTGCAGTTGAAAGGCGTGATGCCCTTGATGCCTTATTGCCGTTCCAAAGAGATGATTTCATAGGTCTTTTCAAGTCAATGAATGGGCTGCCTGTTATAACCAGGCTGATTGATCCTCCTTTACATGAATTTTTACCAAATAACGTGGATCTTTTACATGATCTGACTGATTTAAAAATAAAACTTCAACATGCTGTATCACTTCAAGACTTTGATACAATTCTGCAGCAAATCAAAAATAAAGAAAAAATACTTGCAAGGGTTGACAAACTGCATGAAAGTAATCCTATGCTTGGACTGCGTGGTGTACGCCTGGGAATTCAGATACCTGAACTTACAACCATGCAGGTACGAGCAGTCTTTGAAGCCGCATGTATTGTTAAAAAAGAGGGGGTAGATGTTCATCCTGAAATAATGATTCCCTTAACCAGCCATTTTAATGAATTGAAAACCCAGCGAAAAGCACTTGAAACTGAGGCTAAAAAGGTCATGAAAGAACAGGGTATAGAGATTGATTATAAATTTGGTACAATGATCGAAGTTCCCCGTGCAGCTTTAACTGCTGATCAGCTTGCAGAATATGCATCTTTTATATCATTTGGAACAAACGATTTGACCCAGACCACATTTGGGATTTCCAGAGATGATGCAGAATCGGGTTTTTTAATAAATTACCTGACAAAAAACATTCTTACTGAAAATCCATTTGCTACAATTGATATAGATGGAGTTGGCAAATTAATGGAAATAGCTGTGAAAAAAGCAAAAAAGGTTAAACCTGATATAGAGTGCGGTATTTGCGGAGAACATGCAGGAGATCCTAAATCAATTGAGTTTTGCCACTATCTTGGTTTAGACTATGTTTCATGTTCACCTTTTCGTATTCCTGTGGCACGTCTTGCAGCTGCACATGCAGCATTAAAAGATAAAAAAGGATAGTATTTTTATTTTTTTTAAAAAAATTAAAAATAAGTCATTTATGTGTTGACTTTTAAAAAAAATAATATTAGTGCATGTACAAGTTTCAAGTTTCAAGTTTCTTTCAATCAATAATTAATTTTAATTTAGAGGAGAAAGCAATGGATTTGAAAAATTTTAATTTAGAGAGC
>DAOWNP010000096.1 GCA_030642545.1 Desulfobacteraceae bacterium
AGGCAGACAAAGCCCCGATATATTGCCTCTTAAAAACCCCATTATATTAAGCCCTGCTTTTATTGATGTTTTAAAATGAGCAGTACCTTTTACCTGGTCCATATGATGAAGATAGTAAGGTACAACTTGTATTTGCACCAGCTTTTCCAAAAGATCTTTCATAACTGTCGAATCATCATTTATGTTTTTAAGAAGAACTGACTGATTTCCTAAAAATATACCTGCATCTGTAACAAGTTTGCAGGCAGTTTCAGCTTCTTTGGTTATTTCAAATGGATGATTAAAATGAGTAATAATATATAGCGGCTGATATCTTTTTAAAACAGATATAAGATTTTTTGTTATCCTTTGAGGCAGAGTACATAGTATTCGTGAATGTATTCTTATAACTTTAACATGGGGAATATAACTAATGCGGTCTAAAATTGTCTTTAGAGAATCATTGCTAAGTAATAAAGGATCCCCTCCTGATAAAATAACTTCATTTATTGAACTGTTTTTTGAAATATACTCAAGACCTCTTTTAATGGTTGTTGCGGTAACAGCAGATTTTAAACCTATTCGTCTTTTTCTCATGCAAAACCTGCAATACATGGCACACCTGTTTGAAACAAGAAAAATCACTCTTGCCGGATATCTGTGTATAATATTTTCAACAGGAGACTGAAGGTTTTCATTTAACGGGTCATCAGAGGTATATTCACAAAGGTCTAATTCAGATACAGATGGGACAGCCTGCAACCATAAGGGATCATTCTCTTTGACAATAAGAGATAGATAATAAGGGTTTATAAGCATGGGATATTTTTTAATAACAGGACTTAAAAATAAATCATTGTTATTAAAAAACTTTGATAGCTGTTTATTTGTAGTAATACTATTATTTAAAAGATGTTTCCAGTTTTTATAACTTTTGCCACTATAATTCATAAAAACTGATTATAGTTATAATCAGTTAATGTCAAGATTGATCTTTTTATAAACCGTCACATAAATAATTTCACTGCGTTATCTGCCTACGATATACAATTAGTATTATCTCCTCTCTAGCCTTGTGCCAATTTTTAAAATCAGATAATTATGTGACAATCTATATAACAAAAGAACTTTTATGTTTTTATATCTAATTTTTTTATTTTTCTAAACAGTGTCTTTCTTGATATATTCAATTGATCTGCCGCTATATTTTTTTTCCCATCACATAGTTTTAAGGTGTTTATAATTATTACTTTTTCAAAATTATTTAAATTTGTCTGAAGATCCAAGTCATTACTAATATTTTTACTTACATTTTTACTTACATTTTGACTACTTTTATCTATATCTTTTTGCTTAGAAGGTAAATCAAGAAAATCAATATTTTTTACAGCAAGATAGCGTTGTATAACATTTTGCAGTTCCCTTACATTACCCGGCCAGTCATAAGTTATAAAAGCCTCCATAACATTACCCGGTAATGTTGAAATACCTTGAGCTGAATATATAGATAAAAAATAATCAAGTAAAAGAGGAAGATCTTCTTTACGTTTCCTTAAAGGAGGAATTTCAATAGGTATTATGTGTATTCTGTAAAAAAAATCTTCCCTCATTTTGCCTTCACGACAAGACTGAATTAAATTTCTGTTAGTTGCTGAAATAATTCTAAAATCTGACTGCAGGTTTGATACTCCACCCACAGGGATGTACCCTCCTCCTTCAAGAGCACGAAGAAGTTTTGCCTGTATGCTATTACTAAGCTCTCCTATTTCATCTAAAAACAGTGTTCCTCCATCTGCAATATCAAGATAACCTTTTTTATCTTTATAAGCTCCGGTAAATGCACCTTTTTTATGTCCAAAGAACTCACTTTCCAGTAAATTATCAGGAATTGCAGCAGAATTTACCGTTACAAATTTTTTATTTGAACGGCTGCTAATATCATGCACTGCCCTTGCTACAAGCTCTTTTCCGGTACCAGATTCCCCGTAAATTACTACATTTGCATGGGTTGCTGCAGCATTTAAGATAAGCTCATATACCTCCTGCATGGCAGAACTTTTACCAATAATATCTCTGAATCGATACCTGTCTTTAATAGAAGACCTAAGACTTATATTTTCCCTTCTCAAATGCTCAGTCTCTTCCTGCATACAGATTTCTTTTAATTTATTTTCTGTAATATCTCTTATCCATAGTAATACTGTGGGTCTGCCTTGCCAGGATAATCTATTTGCTCTTCCCTCTATCCAGATTTCTCTGTTATCTTTTCTCTTCCATCTTGCCTGAAAAAATCTTTCGGCACATATTCCATTTTCAAGAGCTTCATACATTTCAAGAAAATATACTTTATAATCATCTGCAACAAGCTCAATGATATCTTTATTAAGCAACTGCTTAGAGTCGTCATACCCACAAATTGAAGAAAAAACATTATTTGTAAATAAAACCTTGCTGTTTCTAAAAAACATCACTCCTTCTGTCATACGTTCTGTAAAAATATTATATAATGCTTCATTTTCTTTTAAATTATTTTCAGCCTTTTTTTTATCGGTCATATCAAGGCCCATACCGACAAGATAAAGAGTACCAGCTATTTGTGCACAAACACCTGTAAAAAAATAAGGAATAAATCGTCCATCTTTGGTTTTTATTTCAGCTTCAACAGTACCTCTTCCTTCTGCAAATGCATTTTTTACAGCTTCTTCTACCTTTATTAAATCATTACCTTCAAACAGATCTTCAGCTTTTAATTTATATGTCTCTTTTGCAGAATAACCCAATACGGTTTCAACATTTGTATTCCATTTATAAGCTCTGTATTGACTATCAAAAAGATAAAAAAGACCTGGCAGTCCAAGTATTAACATTTCAAAGAACTGATTTCTTTTTTGAAATGTATGAATATCCTGATTAAGTACTTGAATTTTTTTACTAAGTTCTTCTACATTTTTTATAAGTTCAGCCTTTTTAATCTCTTTGGTCATAAAAACACCTTAAATAAAAATATTACTGTATTCACAAAACACCACACCTGTTATAAAATATAAAATTATTCTGTAAACTCTTTTGAATACTTTTCTTTTAATTTGGATTTAATAACCTTATTTGTGGCTGTTAAAGGTAATTCTTTTACAATTTTAACATGTTTTGGATATTTAAATTTTGATATACGTCCTGATAAAAAAGCCATTATTTCTTCTTTTATAAGTGTTATGCCAGGAACGGGTACAATTAAAGCCAGGCCAGCCTCACCCCATTTTTGATCATAAACACCTATTATAGATACAAGAGATATCTTTGGATGTTTCATAAGATGTTGTTCAACTTCTATGGGATACACCCATTCTCCACCAGAACGATACATGTCACCTGTTCTTTCAACAACATAAAAAAATCTTTCCTCATCCATATAACCAATATCACCTGTATGCAATACCCCATCTACAATTGTTCTGTCTGTAATTTCAGGCATATTCCAATAACAACTCATAAGAGTAGGCCCTGTTGTAACTATTTCACCTATTTCACCTGGATTGAGCTTTTTACCGAGAGGATCCTCAATCCAGGCATTTGTAAAACAGCCTGTTTTACCTACTGATCCAATTTTTCGATAAACATCTTCCTTTGGTACAATCATCATAGCAGAATTTTCAGTAAGACCAAAACCATATTGCAATAACAACCCCTTTTCTCCTAATTCATGAATAAGAGAGGGAAATACCTTCTCACCTGCACTCAAAACAACTCTCACGCTGCTAATATCTATTTCATCAATTCTGCCTGTATTTAATATCTTTTTCCACAAGGACGGTAATGCTAAAATAACTGTTGGTTTATAAATATCTATATCATCTACAAATTTTTCAGGTTTAAACTCACTTCTTAGTATTATGGTTACAGCATTAAATATAGATGGAATAGCAACAGCAAAAAGCCCTCCTGAATGATACATGGGAATTTGAGATAAGATCCTGTCACCTTCACGGGTTTGGATATATTCACCAATCTGATATGACCTGTAATAAACCGACCCATGGGACATAACTGCCCCTTTCGGATTACCTGTAACACCTGATGTATAAATTATAACAAGCGGGTCATCTAAACAGATATTGGTATTTATTTCCGGTTCATCAATAGACATGCCCAAAAAAGAATCACTATATTTTATTTTTTTTAAAAAAGATTCCTTTTTTATATTATTTCCTACCTGAATAAAATTATCAGAAGAAATTTTTACAAAGTCATGAACAGACAATATTTCTTCTAAAAAAATATTTTGAAAAAAAAGAATCTTTGCTCCGCAATCATTAATCTGAAACTCTAACTCAGGCTTGATAAGCCTGCAGTTTAATGGAACAAAAACAGCACCAATTTTAGCTGCTGCAAAAAAAATTTCAAAAAACTCAACACAATTATTTAAAAGAACACAAATTCTATCCCCAAAACCAATTCCTTTACTACAAAGCAAGCTTACACAACGATTAACACCATTATTTAATTCTTTATAGGAAAAAAGCCTGTCCTCAAAAATAAGTGCTGTCTTGTCAGGAGAAATCAAATTTCGTTTAGAAATTATTCTACCAACATTCCAACTTATAGACATAATTTAATCTCCATAAACAGCTATATTAAAAAAATAAAAAAAACCTTAAACTTTGTTTTGATAACAAACTCATTAACAGTAGCATTGTCTAATAGTTTTAATTCACAATTTATAGTTCATAATACAATTTCAAATAAAAAACGAGTAAATAAAAAAATTAATTCCAGTATTTCCAACCCTGCATGTAGTAATCAAGTATTACCGGTTTGTCAAGGGTACTTAATTTTGTCTCTTTTTTATTTAAATCTTTTGGAAATACAAATGCCTTGCTTAATATCTTATTATCAATATACTTAGTGTTGATGTCTATTCTAAGAAAAGTTTTCTCTATTTCGGATTTTGCTGCCATAATAAATCCCCAGTCTCCAAAAGACGGGATATATACATGGTAAGGATAGGTTATAAAATTTGCAGAACTAATTGTATTATTAATGCACCAAAAAGCATTTTTTGCAAAAAATGGGCTGGTTGCCTGACATATAAAAACACCATCTTTTGAAAGTATTTTTGAAACAAGAGAGTAAAATTCTTTACTGTACATCCTGGCAAGAGCTGTGTTATTTGGATCAGGAAGGTCTGAAATTATTATGTCATATATACTGGTTTGATTTTTAACAAATATAAATGCATCTCTGTTTATTATTTTTACCCGCCGGTTATTCAAACTATTCTTATTTATTTTTTTCAGATGATGATTTTTTTTTGAAATTCTTATTATTTCAGGATCAATATCAACTATAACAATTTTTTCAACATCAGGATATTTTAATATTTCCCTTACACAAAGTCCATCACCACCACCTAATATAAGTATATTTTTTAGAGACTTTGCAAATGTAAATGGAATATGAATAATAGATTCGTGATACCGGTATTCATCTATTGTTGAGAACTGAAGATTACCATCTAAAAACATCCTGATATCTTCTTTGTTTTTAGTTAAAACTATTTTCTGAAATTTGGTCTGTTTTGAAAATATAATTCTATCCTGATAAAGACCTTTAGAAAATTGTTCAAGCAAATAGCCTGAAAAAGTAAATGTTAAAATTAAAAACAGAGTTACTATGGCAGCTGAAATAAAACAGAGCTTTTTTCTGTTGTTTTCTAATTTATCTTGAAAACACCATAAATTTAAAAACCCAAGCCCCATATTAACAATTCCAAAAAACAAACTGCTTTTAAATATACCGAGCACAGGAAGAAGAATAAAAGGAAAAGCTATTGTAGCAAGTAATGCTCCTAAATAGTCTAAAGAAAGTACATTTGAAATGTTAATTTTAAGAGGATAATATTTTTCCATTATCCTTGTAAGAAGAGGAATTTCAAGACCTATAAGCAGCCCTATGGCAAGAATCAGGCATACCATTACAGGATAATAAATATCAGTAAAGGAGTAACAAAAATACAAAACAGGTATACAGATTCCTCCCAAACAACCCAAGAGAATTTCTATACCTATAAACCATGAAAAAAGATCTGTTTTTATTTTTCTTGAAACATAAGATCCCATTCCCATTGCAGCCATATACAAACCAATTGTAATGGAAAATTGTTTGATGCTGTCTCCTAAAAAATAGGATGACGCTGTACTGATTAACAACTCATAGATTATGGAACAAAGTCCTGCAAGAAAGATGGAAACAATAAGTACAAAAATCTCTTTACTGACTATCCCCTTTTTTTTTGTATTAAAAAAATTTGTCGCATGAACAATCATTTCCCACCATGAGGGCCACCGCCTATATGTGAAGGCCCGCCAATGCTGCCTCCTCTTATACTTTGCCCTGGATAAAAATAGTTACCTCCTCCAAAAAAAATTGAAGGCCTTGTTGAATATCCATGCCTGTAACCGGCATAGCCACAACCTCTTAAACTTATTGATAAAATATAAAAATAAAACAGGAATAGAATAACAATAAACACCAAGCTTACACTACCTTTATCATTTGCCATGACTGCTCCTGACTATTTGGTTTCAAGTGACTCTAATTTACCTGTAATTGTTTGATTTAGTATTTCGTTTAATATTGCTCCAAAAATTATGGCAAGTATTCCAATAATTAAAAAACCCAGAGCACTGCCTATTTTACGTTTTACTGAAACATATATTGAGTTTTGAACTCTTGGAGCTTTATCTGATGATATTTTTAGATAATACGTTCCTTTTTCCAAATTTATTTTCATACTGCTTTCTGTAACAGATTCGCTCCAGCTGCCATCGGAATCATAACCTGACTCTTTCCACAACTCTTTTCCAAATGAAAAAAGGTATTTTTTATTTTGGTCTAAAACTTCACAGGTTAAAAAGCTCCAGTCTTTATTATTTCTGATAGATTGCCTAATCCATATTTTATAAACAGAATTATTTTTTTTTACAGAAACAGGACCTACAATTCCACCTTCAGGTAAAAGTTTTTTTGATATTTCCTTACCTGTGGAGAAATTTAAAATAAAAGAGGTTATTAAACTAACTACTCCAAATATCATTATACTTATAGCTATTATTGAAAGCTGCTTTTTCCACATATTTCTCTCCAAAAAAATATCAGGCAGAAGGAATAATCTAAAAAAAGAAAAGCCCTTATATTATAAAAAATATTATGGCTGCAAAACCTATTACCATAACTGTTTCAAGAAACCCTGCACCTATATTTTTATCTGTTGCTATTTCGTGATTTAAAGAGGATTTTGGAATAATAAGTTTATCAAAAAAAAACCTTATTACCGGAATAAAAATGATAACAGCACTTGCATTTAATGCAAAAACATTTAAATTGTGTTTCCATGAAATAAAATTTCCGCAAGTTCCATTCATTAAAATTATTCCAACGGCAATAAGTGTTCCTCCAAATGCAACTCCTGCTGCAATGTTATTGTTTTCTATCTCTTCATGAATATCAAAAGGAGTTATAAAATTATAAAACCATGAAAATATTATCAAACCCGCCTGCCCCAAAACAAAAAAAACAATAGCTGTAACAATACCTCCTCCTTCACCTGATATAGCTCCTGCCACAATAAGACCAGAAGCCACATATGATCCAAATAAAACAACTCCTGTCCCCTCATTTTTATCTGTGATTATCTCTTTGATATTGGAAAATTTATATAAAATCAATTTATCATTTACAAATCGCGAAATATTCAGCAGTATTATCCCTATCAAAGAATATTTTCCTACACAAAGCAGATCTTTTATAATCCCCTGAGAAGGCCCTGTCACAGATCCGATAAAAATTATAGTTACAGCAGCAAAATAACCTCCTATACTCAAACTAAGAGCAAAGTTATCCTTTTGAGTTAATTCGGAATCTATCTTGTAAGGAGTTAAAAAATCGTTAATTGTTTTGGATAACAATATAACTATCAAAAATAATACAAAGAAATAAACACCATAAATCAAATCAAAGCGTAAGATTTCCATTCTTACTCCTCATATTAAATTAGAGTAATAAATAAATAAAAAATTTCTGATATAAATAATGATTTGTATTAATTATATTCATAATGTATACTTAATATATTTTCTTATCAACAAAAAAACGAATAAAATAATCTTTTACTCATTTACCAGAAAC
Organism: Desulfobacteraceae bacterium; assembly: GCA_030642545.1. Taxonomy (GTDB): domain Bacteria; phylum Desulfobacterota; class Desulfobacteria; order Desulfobacterales; family DAOWNP01; genus DAOWNP01. Next base: position 8,164 of record DAOWNP010000096.1, read on the forward strand.
CTAAAAAAAGTAAATATATTAAAGAAAGTAAATATATTAAAGAAAGTAAATATATTGTCGATATTAATAAATGTAAAATATTTTTGATTTTCTCATCCCAAGTAAAATAAATTTATATAT
>DAOWNP010000343.1 GCA_030642545.1 Desulfobacteraceae bacterium
CAGATAATTTTATATGTTTTTTCATAGATTTTTTTATCTTTACTTAATCTGGGACCTGCTACATTCAAGTTTTTTATATTATTATCTGATATCCATTCTATAATTATATCAACAGCCCTGTTTTCATTTATAATATTTAAATCAATATGCAATACAGGTTTCTGAAGTTTATTACACACCACCATAGTATAATTAGATCCACCAGTTAAATATCCATGAGAAATTATAAGAGTTGCATCAGAATCAACAATATTTTTTTTTGTCCTTGCTGAATATTTATCACACGCCATCTCTTTTAATTTATACTTTTTTGGCAGAAAACCATCTTCTGTTTTTCTACCTTTAGGAATCCAGCCGGAACAAACAACCCCGCAATCCATTGCAGCATCAAGAGCAGCTCTATCTGCACCTGTTTGTCCTCCTGAAATTATTTTTTTAATCATTTAATATCTGTTTCTTTATTGTTTTACAATAGTGTCAGAAAAACCACCCACATCAAAACAAGCAGAGTTACTATTATACAAGCTCTTGCCAAAAACCTTATAAATATTTCAAAATGCGTTTTATCATTGCCAGGCAGTGAACCCAAATATATTCCCGCTATAATTCCACCTCCATGACCCCAGTTATTTATATTTGGTATTATAATACCGAAAACAGCAATACTGACAATCCATCCTGCAGCCTGCCTGTATATTATATCTCCTATTGCACTTTTTTTTGCTTTACCATAATAAAGTAAAGCTCCTATAAAACCGCATATAGCACCTGATGCCCCTATGGTAAGTTGAACACCTGCAAGATATGAAACAAAAAAACCAAAAACCCCGCTTAAGGTATATATAATAACCCCTTTATGTACTCCATACACTCGAAAAACAAAAGGAGCCAAATTTTTAAAAGCTGCCATGTTAAAAAAAATATGTAATAAACCACCATGAAGATAATTTGCAGAAATAAAAGACCACCATAGATTATATTTATCAACAGGTATGGTACCGCAAGCACCGAGAACAATTAAACTCTCAGACGAAGGAGATAGAATAGAAAAAATAGATTTACTATTATTTAAAAGCTGAAAGTCTATTAACAAAGATATTAAATACAATACAATATTGATTATTAATATACCATAAATTACTGTTTTTTCTTTATCTAAATATTTTAAAATCATCTTTTATTTCAATATTTTTCATATAATAAGGCGGGTTAATAACATCGACAGGCGGATGCAAAACGCTAATTTATCCAAATTTCTGCGTTAAAAAATAAATTTAATCCTCGGAATACAACTAAGTATGCCTGCGGTTAAATTGTTTTTTTGCCTTGAACACAAAAGAAATTTTCATTCCGCAGGCAACCTGTCGACAGGTTGTTACAAAACATTCATTTAACCTGTTTTTTTCTTTTTCTTCTTGTTTTTTTTTTCTTTCTTTTTTCTTTTACTTTTTCCTTAATCTCTTTTAATTTCTGCTTTTGTTTTAATAATTTCTGTTTTATCTCTTCCTGATATTTTTTTATAGCTGAATATGAAAAAATATAACCTGCTACAGATAAAGGGATACCAAGAACAATACCACCAACACTCATAATCCAAAAAATTTCATGAGCATTAAAAATCATATTTAAAAAAGAGGCACCTTCTTCAATATGTTCAGGATTGTTAATACTATTTGAATTGCCTATTATCTTTCCTCCTATATAGTATGTTATACTATATATTAAGGGAGCTGTAACAGGATTTGTTATCCATACACCTATAACTGCTGAAATTTTATTGATTTTAAAAACAGCAGCAAAAAACAGAGCAATTGCTGTTTGGAAACCAATAGTAGGACTCATTCCTACAAATAGACCCAATGCTATACCATATGCAATTTCTCTCGGATTTCCCCTGATTTTTAAAAATCTTTCATACCCTTTTTTAAAAATTTTTTTTATTTTATCGGTGTATCTATATAGAGCTGTGTTTTTCTTACCGATTTTCATACAACCAAATTAAAACCTTAATTTATTAATTTATTAATTTATTATTTTATTAAAGAATGGAAACAAAATAACTTACAAAACACCTTTTTGCACAAGTTTTGAAAAATGGCCAAAAGACCTGTCATAAGTTTTTTCAGCATCTTTGGGGAAACAACAGGCAGGCAGTTCTCTGCTTTTTAAATGATACTGCAGGCACTCACAGCAAATGCCCTTTTTTGCACAATCATATGTACAATTACACTTTTTTAAATTCTGATCTTTTTTACACTCCATAAAAAAACTCCTTGTAAAATAAAACAATTCACATCTGATACCTGTACTTCAACAGGCTGCAACCATCTTACAGATAATAATGATAATATGCAATCTTACCCTTCAAGATTTATAAACTTATTTTTTCATACTTTACTATATAAAAACTCCCATTCTCCTGTTTTATCATTTTTTTCCATATCCTGAAAAATATTGGGATACTCTTTTTTACATATTTTTGCAATCTGCTCCCCAACTATTCTGATCTCCTCTTCTGCATGGATTGATGTTCTCATAGCAATTATATGTCTCCATGCCCTTAAATTTCCAGTAACCATAATAGAGGTTGCAAGACCTATAGGAGCAAGTCTTCTAAACATAGAAGTTAAAATCTTTTTTTTATTAAAATCTTTGATATTATCAACATTAAAAATAGAAAACAGATCTCCCTGAACATTTTCCAAAAAATCAATAACATCTGTAAACTTTTTTTCAGCATC
>DAOWNP010000361.1 GCA_030642545.1 Desulfobacteraceae bacterium
GGTGCTATAGCAGGGCCTTGTTCTATTGCCTACGGAACTGTAACTGCTGCTGGCTCTATTATAAGAAAAGATCAGTTAAAAGAGAATCGTCTTGTTTTTGATGGAATAAAAAGATCAATAAATATGAAATATTCTCATGGAACTTATCAAAATATTAAACGTCAGGTTATAAACAATATTATATATATTGCAAACATTATAACTCTTTTGCACTGGTATAAAAATATCCGTAAAAAATTTATATATGATGAGTTTTCTGATGAACTGTTTATAGGACTTCTCGTCACTATTAATATGACAATAGATGAACGAATAAAAAGATTTGCAGATCTTTGTGATAAAATAGAAAATTCTGTATCAGTATTTAAAAAAAACAATGAAGAGACTAATTTGTCTGTATGGTTAACTCAGCAAATCCAATTATACAAAAATAAACAAAACCTGATAAACTGTTTTAATGAATGTAAACAATTAAATTTTGACTCACAATTTTTTAATGTTTTCATAAAAAAGATAGATAAAGGGATTTTGGAATCTGGAAAAGATTATATTAAGGTAATTAAAAACTTAGAAGAAAAAGATGCTGAAACAGGATCTGACTGGCTTTATCAAATTAAAGATAATATAATAGAAAAAGTTTTAAATATTATTCCTGCATTTTCTTAAAAATAAAAATATCTTTTAAAAAAAAGGGTTTTATATGGGCAGACTATTTGGAACAGATGGTATTCGAGGATTGGTAAACAATTACCCCATAACACCTGTTGTTGCTGTAAAAATTGGTCAGGCAGCAGCTGTTGTTTTTAAAAAAAAAGGAAACAACAGCATTATTATTGGAAGAGACACAAGAGTGTCAGGCATCATGATCCAAAATGCATTAATATCCGGAATATGTTCTGGCGGTATGGATGTATATCTTGCTGGAATTATACCAACACCTGCTGTTGCTGTTTTAACCCGTCTTCTTTCTGCAAACGCAGGGATTGTTATTTCAGCATCTCATAATCCTTTTTTTGACAATGGTATTAAATTTTTTACAAAAGATGGGTTTAAACTCTCTGTTAATACTGAGACAGCAATTGAAAAGATTGTATTAGATGAAACCAGTCAAAATTTATTTGCTGATAATAAAACAATTGGTTCAGTTTATAAAATATTAGATGCCAATGAAAAATACATGAATTTTCTTTTAAATAACTTTTCAGGGAACAAACCATTTTCCGGGAAAAAAATTGTGGTTGATTGTTCTAATGGTGCCGTATTTGATATAGCACCAGCTATATTTGAAAAGCTTGGAGCATCAGTTACAGCTCTTTATAACAAACCAAATGGTATAAATATTAATGAAAACTGTGGTTCAGAATATCCCAAATATTTACAGGAAAAAGTTATTGAAACAAACAGTGATACAGGTTTTGCTTTTGACGGGGATGGAGACAGATTAATAGCGGTAGATGAGTCAGGGGATACTGTTAGTGGAGATCAGATTATAGCTGTATGCACAAAATATATGAAAGAGAAGAATCTTTTGTTAAATGATATTGCTGTAACTACTGTTATGAGCAACTTAGGGTTAAGCGACGCCCTGTCTCAAATAGGTGTAAATCATATAAAGACCGGGGTAGGGGACAGGTTTGTAATGGAAGCTATGGTAAAACATGATGCTGTAGTCGGGGGAGAAAACTCAGGGCATTTGATTTTTTTGGATAAACATACTACAGGGGATGGGATTTATGCTGCAATAAAACTTTTTGAAGCAGTGTTGTACAGTGGGCAGCCTCTATCTGTTTTATCTAAAAAATGTATGAAAATTTATCCCCAAAAACTAATCAATGTTGATGTTTTGCATAAGCCTGAAATATCTAATATAAAAGAGATAAAAGATGTAATTAATGATGTTGAAAAGTCTTTAAATAACAGGGGCAGGGTGATTGTCCGTTTTTCAGGAACACAACCTTTGTGCAGGGTTATGGTTGAAGGACAGGAAAAAGATGAAGTAGAAAAATTTTGCGAAAAAATAGCAGACACAATTAAAAAGGTTTTAGGAAAGTAGAGTTTAGTTTTAATTTCGGCCATACACATAAGCTATAATAAAATTTGAAAACTCCAGAACTCGCTTTGCTCAAACAACTGGAGTTTTCAAATTTCACCATAGCTTATGCTATGACATTTCATAAACAATGTTATGACCAAACCCTGAAAGTAAAAAGATATTTATAATTCATAATTTGACATACATATAATTATCCGATAATATCGGATATTATATACAGCTTTTATTGTCAACATCTATTTTCAGCAATTCTAAATTATATAAATTTTATGAACATCTATAACAATATTGGCTGTTTTTAGCACTGTTTTTCGTTTTTTTAAAAAGAATCAGTAGTGTCCGGTTAGGAAATTGCAGGAAACAAATATATACAAAATAGGAAAAATACGGAAAGTTTAATTGTCTTTTCCGCTATTTTAGAATAAATTTCTTGAATTTCTAAGTTTGCTTCACCAAAATTGCGAAA
>DAOWNP010000298.1 GCA_030642545.1 Desulfobacteraceae bacterium
CTGGCTCTTGGTTTATCCTGTATGGCAAGTGCCAATATTTCCATGGACTCGCTATTTCTTGACGAAGGATTTGGAACGCTTGATGAAGATACTTTAGAAACAGCCATTGAAACTCTATCAGGACTCCATCAGGAAGGAAAAATCATAGGGGTTATCTCCCATGTCCCTGCACTCAAAGACCGCATAACAACACAAATTGAAGTTATAACAAAACCCGGGGGTCAAAGCATACTTTCAGGGCCGGGTATTTTGCTAAAAACCGCATAAATCTTTTAAACTTTTTCCCACTCAAAGGAATCTATATTCCTCTCTTTTTTATTGAATGTTATCCCTATAAGATAAACTGAAGTTTTTATGCCTGTATATTTATCACTGTAACCCCTATCTTTTATCTGTTTAAGAGGCAGTGCTTTATTTTTAAAGTTTTTATCTAAAACCTTGAATTCAATAATATAAACCTTGTCATTTAGTTTTAGGGTTAAATCAATCCTGCCTTTATTTGTTACATCCTCTGCAATAAGATCTATACCAAGAGCTGCAAAATAACTGTAAATAACAGAAGCATAATACCCCTCGTATTCATATATTTTATTTTTTGAAAAATTATTGTATGGAATGGAAGCAAATAACCGTTTTAAAGATTCACATAATTGTTTAAGATTACCTGCTTCAAGAGCATAATAAAGTGCATCCTGATGTTTTGATTTTCCAACCGGATCCAATGTCAAATAATCAAGAATATAATCGTTTAAGGAATACTGTACCTCAATATTAGGATATTTAAGTTTATACTTTATCCTTGGACCGACTCGTTTCTGTTTTTTAATAGTCAGATATCCGGTTTGAAAAAGAAGAGTTTCAAGTTCAATAAAATCAACATCAAAACTTCCAAGAAGACTTTCTGTTACCTCTATCCTTTCAAGATCAGGTATAAAATAATAATTTTCTTTAAAAAGTTTTATTAAAAAAGAAGGGCTGCCTGTTTCAAACCAGTAATTTCTGAATTCACAATGATTGGAAAAAAACAGAAGAATATCAAAGGGATTATATACAGATTCACCAAGCCAGTTGTAACCATTGTACCAGTTTTTTATTTCATTTAAATCAATATCTTTCAGCCTGTTTTTAAATTCTCTCTCAAAATCACTTTGAGTATAACCGCAAATAATCGAATAATCTTTATTAAGGGTAATATCTTCAAGATTGTTAAGTCCGCTGAAAAGACTGACTTTTGAAAATTTTGAAACGCCTGTAATAAATACAAATTTAATAAATTCGTCTGAATCCTTGATTACAGAATAAAAATTTTTTAAATTGTCTCTCATTAAAACAGCAGTATCAGGACTATTTATATTATCAAGTATTGGTTTGTCATATTCATCTATTAGAATCACAACTTTCTGATCAAATTTCAGATACAGCTTTTCAATTATCTCTCTGAAATTTTCCTTATAACTTATATCAGACAATTTGAGGTTAAATTTGTTTTTCAATCTTAAAATCATGCCTTCAAATGTTTCGTCAAGCTCCTTTTGATTTCGCAGAAAACCTGCTCCAAAACTTATTTTTAATACAGGATACTTCTCTTGCCAGTTCCAATTATTTTGAAGAAACAGCCCGTAAAACAACTCTTTTCTTCCTTCAAAAGCAGCCTTTAACGTGTCAAGAAAAAGGCTTTTTCCAAATCTTCGGGGACGAGATAGAAAGTAGTATCTGCCTTTATCTACAAGTTTTTTTACAAAAAGAGTTTTATCAATATAAACATATCCCTCTTCAATAATATCTTTAAATGTTGATATTCCTATAGGAAGCTTTTTTATAATTTTCATAAGTATAACTTTACTTGTGAAAATTTTTTTTATCAAGTTGAATGTTGACCTGGATCTATTATGTATAATTGCGGAAGAAAATTTCATCTACGTTCATTCTTAGCATGGTCTTTTCCATATTGTGCTGATACCGATTGACTTTAGTATATCTATTCCCTGTTTGATATTTTTACCAGCAGAATCAATACCGTGGGAGTCATCTCCAGGAACAATATCTATACCAAAATTTTTTGCAAGAATAAGAATAGATTTTGAAATATATGGTTCTTTTGCACCTTTTAATAATGATCTGAGATTAAAATCTAAAATAAGTCCTAATCTTTTTATAGCAGTAAGATTTCTTATGATTCTTTTTTTTATCTTTTTTTTTTCAAGCCTTTTTTGATAATTTTTATCAAAAATTCTTATAAGATCAAAATGGCCGACAACTTCAGGCACAATAGATGTTATCATTTCGTATTGTAAATCAAAATATTTACAATACATATTATCTAATCCGCCTAAAGATTTATGAGCGTTATTATAATATGATTCTGAATAGTCAAAACAAAAACCGTTTACATGGTGAACAGATCCTACAATATAATCAGGAGAAAATGTTTTTTTTAAAGTTTTAACAAAACCTGTTGATCCTGCATATGTTTCTGTTTCAAATCCTGCAAAAATTTTAATCTGGTTTGTATATTTTTTTTTAAGAATATTTATTTTTGAAAAATAGTTTTCAAATCTTTTGTACATTTCTTGAGGAGTAAGATCTGCCTCTTTTTCATCAGGATAAAGAAAGCAGTTACTTGTATGGGGCATATGTTCGGTAATTCCGACCCATAAAAATTTTTTTTTAATATAGGTTTGAATAATATCTTCAAGGTTATCTTTTGCATGATTACAAAACTCTTTGCTGTGACCTCCGTGTATGGAAACAAGATTATACATAATGAATAGAACCTTTTTTAATATTTTTTTGAGCATTACATGATGAACAGTTTATTTTACAGGCTCCTCAAAATTAAAATAATAGTAATACCTTACCTACCATAGATTCTAAAAAAAGTCTTTTAAAAAACGTATCTCTACCAAGTTATGATCTACCAAACATGGTCTGCTCATATTTTTTTATGTAACAAAACACTTTAGCAAGTGTCAAGAACAGACTTGACCCCTATTTTTACTTGACAATTTTAAAGTTTGCATTATATTATATCTGAACATATGTTCAGATATAAATAAGGAAACAAACATGGATATAAAAAAACAGCTTAAAAATATAACAAACGAAGACCTTTGTAATGTGCGCATGATTCATCTCGAAAGAGTTTTATATGCAAAACAACAAACAATCCCCCTTAAAGAACTTGAACGTCTGTCAATGATGTACAAGATGCTTGGTGATCCCTCACGCCTGAAAATGCTTATGGCTCTCAGGGACAATGAGATGTGTGTATGCGATCTCGCAGCATTTACCGGACTGACAGAATCCGCTGTATCACACCAGTTAAGAAGGCTGAAAGATATTGCTCTTGTCAAAAAAAGAAGAGCTGGACAGGTACTATATTATTCATTAGACGACAACCATGTGGATGAACTTCTTAAAATCAGTC
>DAOWNP010000007.1 GCA_030642545.1 Desulfobacteraceae bacterium
CAGCCAAAAAATTGCGATTGTTTGAGCGAGGCACGAGCGAGTTTTGCAATTTTGGCGAAGCAAACTTAGAAATTCAAGAAATTTATTCTAAAATAGCGGGAAAAAACAATTAAACTTTCCGTATTTTGTCTATTTTATCTATATTTGTTTCTCACAATTTCCTAACTGGACATTACTGAAAAATTATAAGATAAAAATATTTTTTTAGCAGTTATAAAGTTTTTTGTCTTTATTTAATTCTTCTCTTTTACACTTAATACTTATAGCTGCGGAACGTGGAGTGAATAATTTTTCCAATGTAGAAATTTGGATAAATTAGTGTTTTGTAATAGCCTGTTGTTCCTTAAATAGTTATAAATTGTTAATTAGTTTCGATCTGAAATTAATTCTAAACCATAAAATCTTACTTAATTTAATAGGAGGTGATATGTCTGACCCTCTTGAAAAAATCACATCAAATATTGGTGAAAAAATCAAATATTTTCGTGAAAAGCATAAACTTTCTTCATCAGATATAACTGCTATAACAGGAATTTCTGCAGAGCTTTTAGAAAAAATTGAAAAATTTGATGCTGCTGTTTCAGTTGCAACTCTTCTGAAGCTTGCAAATGCTTTTGGTGTTGGAGTTGCCTGTTTTTTTGAAGATTCTGTTGAAAATGAAGAAATTGCTGTTACAAGATCTGAAGAAAGAATAAAAATAGATCGTAGATCTCACCACAGACAGGGAGAAATTCGTTATCTGTATGAGGCTTTGGCAACGAAAAAATCAGATAAACAGATGGATCCTTTTCTAATTGAATTTCCAAAAATAGATATAAATGAGATGGTTTTTGTAAGTCATAAAGGGGAGGAGTTTCTATATGTGCTGGAAGGTGAACTTGAATTTCGCACATCTGATCGTGTTGAGATTTTAAAAACAGGTGACAGCATATACTTTGAATCAGAGATAGAGCACAGTTTCAGAAGTCTTGACGGTAAAAATGCCCGTGCTGTTGTTGTAGTGTTTAATTACAGACAGGGAATATGAGGAGAAATATAATATATGCTTGAAATAAGATTTCATGGGCGTGGAGGACAAGGTACTGTGGTAGCATCTGTTTTAATGGCAAATGCATTTTTTTATGCAAAATACTGTGTTCAGAGTTTTCCTCTTTTTGGGGTAGAGCGGCGTGGTGCTCCGGTTGAAGCTTATCTTCGTATTGATAAAAAAGATATTTTTATAAGAACAAATGTTTATACACCTGATCATCTCGTTGTTATGGACAGAACTCTTCTTGATTCTATAGATGTTACAAAGGGTCTTAAAAAAAATGGAATTATTCTGATAAATTCTAATGAGCCTGTTGAGTCTGAGCTTTTTTCAAATTTTAAAACAGCTTATGTTGATGCAACCGGTATAGCTATAAAAAACAAGCTTGGAACCAGAACTCATCCTATATTAAATACAGCAATGCTTGGAGGTTTAACAAAGGTTTTAAATCTCTGTTCTATGAATGATGTAAAAAGGGCTATAAAAAAGGAAGTTCCGGAATTTGTTGATAATAATATTAAAGCAGCTATGGAAGCTTCTCATCAGGTTAAATTTGTAAACTCATGAATAGGCAGAAGGGAATTTATATGAATTTGTCTGATAAAAACAGAAACTGTGTTTTAACTTCCCGTTCAAATACATCTACTTTGGATAATATGACAGGGTCATGGCGGCTGCTTGTGCCGGAATATGACGAAAAGACCTCTCCCTGTTCTACTTTTTGTCCTGCTGGTGAAGATATAGCTCAGGCGGAGATGCTGGTTTCAAAGGGGGAGTATGAAAAAGCCTGGAGACTTATTTTAAAGGAAAATCCTTTTCCTTCTATATGTGGACGAATCTGTTATCATCCATGTGAAGAAGCATGTAATAGAAAACAGCTTGATGATGCTGTTTTAATACATGTAATAGAACGGTTTGCCGGAGATAATGCTTTTTTGTATAACTTTGATCCTGAATTTAAAAAATTTCCCAAAAGATCTGAAAAAGTTGCAATTGTTGGGGCGGGTCCATTTGGTCTTTCTGCCGCTTATTTTCTTTCTCTTTTGGGATATACATGCAATGTTTATGAAGCTATGTCTGAGCCAGGAGGGATATTAAGATGGGCTCTGCCTGAATTCAGGCTCTCTTCTGATATTCTTAAAAAAGAGATAGAAAATATACAAAAAACCGGTTTCCCCATCCATTGTTCACAAGAAATTTTACAGGAAGATCTTGATAATCTTATAGAAGAAAATGATGCGATTTTTTTTGGATGCGGTAATTTTCTTTCATCAAAACTCTATATAGAAGGAGAAGATCTATATGGAGTTTTAGATGGGTTGACTTTTTTAAGAGAGGTAAAGAGTGGTAAAATAAATAGTATTTGCGGCAATGTTGTTATAATAGGGGGTGGAAATACAGCCGTAGATGCAGCACGAAGTGTAGTTCGTCTTGGCGGTACACCAGTTATAGTTTATCGCAGAAATCAAGAGAATATGCCTGCTTTTGAAGAAGAGGTGATAGCAGCAGTCTATGAAGGTGTTATAATAAAGACTCTGCTTTCTCCTGTTTTGATTGAGAAAAATTGTGATGGTTTAACAGTGACTTTTGATAAGATGAAAATGGTTGATGCAAGCAGCAACAAAATTATAAAAGATAGTGGTAAAAAAGAGAAAATATCTGCTTTAATGGTTATAACAGCTGTGGGACAAAAACCTGAAATGGACTGGTATCTGCCGGATAAATATTCAGGCGAAGTTATTTTACAAAATAATTCTACTGTTGTTTTAGACAATAAAAAGCCTCCACTTTTTTTTGGAGGGGACCTGACAAATGATTTTAAAACAGTAACTCATGCTGTTGCTTCAGGAAAAGAAGCTGCTATTTCCATGGATATCCTTTTTAAAGAAGGTGCAGATAAAATTAACAGTATATTGGCAGAATCTGTGACAGGTAATAGTACAGTATTGTCTTTTGATATTTATTGCAGGGGTACAAGAAGTAAAAGGAGCAGGCATGTTGTTGGGTTTAATGAGATTAATACTGATTATTTTGAATATACTAAAAAAATAAAACAGCCTCAATTGTTAAGGCATGAACGTGTTAAATCGTTTATGGAGATTGATTTGAATCTATCCGGTAGTTTGGCGGTAAAAGAGGCTGCAAGATGTTTTAATTGCGGGATTTGTAATCAGTGTGATAATTGTAGAATTTATTGTCCTGAAATGTCAGTTAAACTTGATAATAATATACGCAGTATAGACTATGATTATTGTAAAGGGTGTGGTATTTGTGTTGTTGAATGTCCGACAAATGCAATGACTCTTAAAAAGGAGCATAATTAAATGAAGCGTGTTCTTGAGGGAAGTCATGCAGCAGCAGAAGCGGTGAGGCTTGCAAGGGTAAAGGTAATATCTGCATTTCCTATAACTCCACAGACTCATATTGTGGAGAAATTGTCAGAATTTTGTTCTAATGGGAGTATGGATGCAAAATTTATAAAAGTTGAGAGTGAACATTCTGCTCTTGCTGCTGTTATAGGGTCACAAAGTACAGGAGTAAGAAGCTTTACAGCAACTTCATCCCAGGGGCTTGCTTTAATGCATGAGCTTCTTCACTGGACATCAGGTGCAAGGCTGCCTGTTGTTATGGTTGAAGTAAACAGAGCACTTGCTCCTGGCTGGAATATCTGGACAGATCAAACAGACAGCCTGTCGCAAAGAGATACAGGCTGGATTCAACTTTATTGTGAAACAGGTCAGGAAGTGTTAGATACAACCCTTATGGCATATAAACTTGCAGAGGCAGTATTTTTACCTGTAATGGTTGTTTTAGATGCTTTTTTTCTTTCCCATACATATGAGCCTGTGGATGTGCCGGAGCAGGAGTCAGCAGATAAATTTCTTCCTGATTTTGAACCTGCATTTTCTCTTGATATTAGAAATGCGTATACTTTAAATCAGCTTGCAACACCGGATGTTTATATGGAAATGCGTTATGATATGCATCTTGCTATGGAAGATGCTAAAAACAGGATGGCTGATATAGAAAACGAGTTTAGTAAAATTTTCGGGCGAAAATACTTACCTGTTGAACCTTTTAGATGTGATGATGCTGAAACTGTTTTTGTAACAAGCGGTACAATAACAAGTACCTGTCGTCAGCTTGTAAATGATCTCAGAAAAAAAGGGGAGAGAGTCGGACTTTTAAAAATAAAGATGTTTCGTCCATTTCCTGTAAAAGAGGTTTGTAACTGTTTAAAAAATATTAAGCAGGTTGCTGTAATTGATCGTAATTTTTCTTTTGGAGCAGGAGGTATTTTTGCTCAGGAAGTTCGTGCTGCTTTATATGGTTTTATTAATCCAGCTCCCTGTGTTATGGGCTTTGTCTGTGGTCTTGGCGGTCGTGATGTAACTATTGAGACATTGACAACTATATATAAAAAAGCAAAAAACAGGGAGGCAGGACAGATGGAAAGTGTATGGATTGATTTAAAAAAGTAAAACATTCTGCAACTGTTTTTAAAAAGGATGATTAATGAGAGAAAATCTAAAAGAGAAAGAGCTTGTATATTCCGGTCATCTCGCTTGTGCCGGGTGTGGAGCTGTAATTGCCATGCGTTTTTTTCTAAATACACTGGGAAAGGATACTGTTATGGTTATTCCGGCTTGCTGCTGGTCTATTATTGCAGGTCCATATCCTAAAAGTTCATTAAAAATCCCTGTAATTCACACAGCTTTTGAAACAGGTGGCGCTATGGCAACCGGAGTTCGAGCCGGACTTGACATGAAAAATGATACTAAAACTACAGTGGTTGTATGGGCTGGGGATGGAGGAACTTTTGACATAGGTTTTCAGGCTTTAAGCGGGGCTGTTGAAAGGGATGAAAATTTTATCTATGTGTGTTATGACAATGAAGCATATATGAATACAGGGGTTCAAAGAAGTTCTTCAACTCCTTATGGAGCATGGACAACAACAACTCCGGGTGAAGACTGGAAAAAATTGCGCAAAAAAAATATTATGGGAGTATTGGCAGCTCATAGAATTTCTTATGCAGCAACAGCAAGTATTGCTTATCCTGAAGATTTGATTTATAAGATAAAAAAAGCAAAATCAATTAAAGGAGCCAGGTTTCTTCATATTTTTGCAAGTTGCCCAACAGGCTGGAAAATGGCCTCTGAGCTTTCAGTAAAAATTGCGAGAATGGCTGTTCAGACTAATATATTCCCATTATATGAGATTGAAAACGGAACAAAATACAGTATAAATTTTAAGCCAAAGAATTATAATGTAAAAGAATATTTTATGCTTCAGGGAAGGTTTAAACATTTAAAACAAGAGCACTTTGAAAAGATTCAGGAGATGGTAGATGATGACTGGAGATTGCTTTGTAAAAAAGCATCATGAATTATATTAGTTATCAGTTGTCAGTTGTCAGTTAACAGTTAACAGCTGAAAAAATAAAATTGGTTTTACCTTTAACCATTTAATCTCTTGCATATACACTATAAGGACACAGGTAATGAATATGGATAAAATATTTAAAAAAAGTAGAGAGGCATCAGAAGATTTTTATGAATTAGAGCATAGTATGTTGAAACAAAACAGTGTTAAAAGTTTTTTTTTAAATTTATTTGAAAAAACAGAGCCTTTTTTTTTAATAACCGGATCTGCTTTGGTAATAGTTATTATATTTTTTCTGATTTTAATCTTAAGAGGTACAAAACCTGGCAATCAAGCGCAGTTCGCAAAAATTGAGGATGCTATTTTAAAAATTGAAAAAAAGTTAACTGATTATGATCAGGTAATCAACTCTTTTAATCAGATGAAAATGCAGATAACAGATTATGAGTCAGCGGTCAGCAGCTATAATAATATTTCCGCGGCAATTTCAATAAGGCTTAATATTTTGGAAAAAGAGATTGATAATCTTAATTCAAAAAAAACCAATAAAAAAATTTATGTAAAATCTGGAAAAAAGAGGAAACCGGTTTTACAAAACAATTATAAAAAGAGTGTTAAATATTACAAGGTTATGCCTGGAGATACTTTGTACAGTATAGGTAGAAAACATAATTTAACAGTTAATAAACTTTTAAGTTATAATAAATCTATAATTAACAACTCTATCTTTCCAGGGCAAAAATTAAATGTAGGAACGCCATAGGGATCAGGCATTGATATAAAACAAATTTATGGCTATAATACTCTTATTCCAAAATGCTAATAATCCTGCTTTCTCTGTTGAAAAATTAATTTTGATCATATCCAATGCAACTATACAACCTGTGGTCAAAATAATTTTTCGCCTTTAACCTGAAGAAAGTTTGTTTTATAAATTTAACAAAGCTGGTTTCATTTTTTTTATGAAAATTTATATAAAAATAATGTTTTAAAATAAATTATATTTTTGTTAAACACTTGTTAACACAATTTTTACATCTTTTCATATCAAGTTCTGTATCTGAACAAAAGTCAATAAATTCCTGTATCCAGTCAGTACCAGCTCTGGGACATTTATCAATAAAACTGATGAATTTTACAAGCATATCAACGGTTGGTTTGTCCATAGCATGTTCCATACGGCAAGCTATAGCATCAGATTTTTTATCTTCAATCTGTAATACCCTAAATAAGAAATCTTTAATAATTGTATGCCGTCTTTGAATTTCACTGGCAATTTCTTCTCCTTTTTTTGTTAATGTAATAAATCCGTATGGTTCATAATTGATCAATTTTTTTTTGGATAGTTTTTTAAGCATTCCTGTTACAGAGCCTCGTTGAATATTTAGCTTTTTTGCTATCTCTTTTGATCTTGCTACTTTATGTATGTTTTGTAAATTTAAAATAACTTCCAGATAATCTTCTAAATTTTCGGAAAGTTTGTTTTTCCCATCCATACTCTCTCCTTATTATTATAAGTTGTTTAGTTACTATTTATCTTGAAGTGTTTGTTAAGTCAACCAATTCATTGATGGTCTATCTAAATTTTATCTTGACATTAGCAGAAGTTTGGTATATATAACTTTATAACTTTTGAGAAACTTCCTCCCTGCCCGTTCACTTATGCTTTTTTGGTTTGTTAACGGTTGCTTTTTAAAACAGGCTTTATATAAATTTAGGAGATAACATATGTTAGATACTTTAGATACTTTAGAAAGTAATTCAAAATTATTAGAAAATACAGTGAAATCAAAACCGATTTGGGATATTTTTCCACATCTTAAATGTCCGCTTATAGGAATGTGTTTATCTGTAAATGAGCAAAAAAGGATATTGAAAAAAGCAGGACTCCCTCTTAAAAAAAAAACGCCGTATTATATTCATAATTTGATAATGACGTATGTAGATAAAAAAAACAGTGTGTCAGTAAAAACAGATCAGTACCTCAGGCATAAATATCGTAAAAGTATTTCAAAATTTGCCGATATAAAAGAGAAACAGTTAAAAAAAGAATGGGAAGCAAAACTCAGTTCAGGAAAAGTTGAGGA
Source organism: Desulfobacteraceae bacterium (assembly GCA_030642545.1). Taxonomy (GTDB): domain Bacteria; phylum Desulfobacterota; class Desulfobacteria; order Desulfobacterales; family DAOWNP01; genus DAOWNP01. The sequence continues at coordinate 7,504 of DAOWNP010000007.1, forward strand.
AATACTTTATGCTATTGCATTACGTTCTGATATTTCAGATGAATTTATTATGTATGTATATGGCGAAGTACATATGATGTGTCATGCAAATGTGGATGATGTTATGAAATCAAGGAGAAGTCTTGAGCTGGAATTGCATGTTAATCAAAAACTTGCAGGGCTTCTTAATAGAGAAAAGGCAAGGATAAAACAACTTAAGCAGAAGAATGAAAGGCTTTCTAATGAATTAAAAGAGGCTAAATTTAGTATAAAAACAGCAAAAAAGCAGCAAAACAACAAACCAGTTGCAATAAATAATGATTTAAAACTCCTGAATGCTGAAAATAGAGAATTAAAAGATAAGGTTAGTGAGCTTGAAACACAATCGTTATATATATCTGAAGAAGTTAATTTACTTGAGAGGCAGAAACGAAGAACTCAAATTAAAATGTTTGAATTGCAATCAATCAATAACCAGCTTACTGATGAAATAAATATTTTTATTTCTCAAAATTCTACTTTCTCAAATTTCAAAGAAAAGTGTAATGGAGTGTGTAATGGGAAGTGTAGTGAAAAGTGTCAAACATGTACTGAATTCCAGACGTGTTCCAAGCGGATTCTTCTTGTAGGTGGTATTACAAAAATGAAACAGTTTTACCGCAGCCTTGTTGAGTCTAATGGATATGAGCTTGATTATCATGATGGTTACATGAAAAACGGGCATAAAAATTTAGAAAGCAGAGTTCTAAAATCTGATCTGATTATTTGTCCTGTAAATTGTAATAGCCATGGGGCATGTAATCGGATAAAAAAATTATGTAAGAAACATAATAAATCAATAAAAATACTGCCAAACTCAAGCTTAAGTTCTGTATCAAGTGCATTGGTGGAAACTTTTCCAAGATTAAATTAAGAATTGTGCGGAATGCAGATTTTTAAAATCCTTCATACAATATATAGATTGTCACATAATTATCCGATTTTAAAAATTGGAACAAAGGCCAGAGGAGAGGAGATAATACTAAAACGTATATCGTAGGCTGATAATTTAAGTGAAATTATTTATGTGATGATCTATAGCCTGCACATCGTAATATCTTTATACCGCATAAGTCTAAATGTTGTGGTGTTACCGAGCCAACTTAAATTTCAGCAAATAAAAATGCGTTATGTACGTTCATAACCTGAATCCATGGCAAGTTAAATGTTTATCCGCCAGCTAATTCAAATGGACTTTTATGCGCATTTTTTGCTTTAGATAAAAATGGAACAAATAAATCCCCAGTCCGGCTTGTCTTATAGAGCTTGTTTTTTTAACTCGTCTTTTTTGTTGTGCTAAAGGACACATATTCCAATACGCCGACGATCGATAACGCAGTGAAATTTAATATATGACTGTCTATACATATGAAATATCTGGTCTCTTTGTTTATTTTAACGCCGTCATCTCTTTCTGAAATTACCATTATATACTAGAGATTACCATTAGCATCCAGTTTTAAGACATAAAAATCCCTGCCGCCATGATTTGGGGCTCCCGGAATATCAGTTGAAGTTGAATCAACAATTATCATATAACCTCCATCTGAAGTTTGATGGGCGGAATCTGTGCAGTTGTCTGATTCTTCACGACCGCTTCCCCCGTATAATCTTTGCCATATTATATCTCCTATAGAATTTATTTTTATGACATAGGTATCTCCGTTGCCATGATTTACTGCTCCTGGTATATCCGTAGAACGTGAGATGCCAGCAATTATATAGCCACCATCAGATGTTTCTTCGATGGAGCTGGCTGACTCTTCACTGCTGCCCCCGTACATTTTTTGCCAGGTAACGTTTCCATCAATATCCAGTTTCACGACAAATACATCTGATTTACCATGGTTTCCGGAAATATCTGTTGATTGTGAATCTCCGACAACTATATAGCCGCCCTCTGATGTTTCCTGGATAAACCATGCATTATCATAACTATTACCCCCGTATTTTTTCTGCCATAAAACATTACCCGCACCATCAAGTTTAAAAACATGATAATCATTTTGATCCGAAATACCAGGAATATCTGATGAAGTTGAATATCCGGTAACGATATATCCACCATCACTTGCAGGCTGAATAGCTCTCATTTCTTCAGTTCCATTACCGCCATACATACCATGCCATTCTTTCTTGCCATCAGCATCTGTTTTTATAATGTAATAATCTCCATCACCGCCATGATAAGTTGTTCCCGGAATGGATGAATACGCTGTGCCTGCTATAATATAACCACCGTCATTTGTCGGTTTAACCATATTGGCACAATCATCGCCATTATCAGTATATCCTTTTTCCCATACAACCTCACCTGAATTATCAAGTTTGACGACATAGTAGCCATTTATATTAATATTACTTTCCTGAACACCGGATAAAATATATCCACCGTCCAGTGTCTGCTGAATAGAAAAAGCCTCATCATCTTCATCTGCTCCAATCATTTTCTGCCATTCAATAATTCCGGCAGGATCAAGTTTGACGATGTAAAAATCCATTTCGCCATTATTTACTACACCCGGAATATCGGTTGACCGTGAAGATCCGGCAATAATATACCCACCATCCAAAGTCTGCTGGCAGGTATGAATCTCTTCCTGATCACTACCGCCATACAGGTTTTGCCAGGTAGCGACATTAGCAATGTATTTTGAAAAGTGTGTCGTCGCAACCCTAACCGTATTATTGATTGTATCCCGATCTTTTACTACCATATCTTCCCATTGTTCCGATACGTCATTAAAATATTTTACTGCAATTGCCTGTTCCTCAATACCATGCCCGTCTACATAGCCATCGTTATCTTCATCATTATATGGAAAAATCAAGTCAACCGGGGCTGAAAAAGAAATGCCATCAGGTTCAAAATTAATGCAGTAACTGACCGGCTGATGGATTAGCCCGCCTGGAGTATATGAACTACTAATTGTGATGACAGTATCTTCTGATAATGCGCCGGCAGGAATTTCAATCTTTGTACCGAAAATGGAATTTTTCGGATCAGTTACCACTACGGTTCCACCATCAGAGCCTATCAATTCGGATACTCCCGGATCTTCAACGTTGATATACCAGGTATGTTTATTCTTAAAAGTAAAATACGATGCCTTAACCATAAGGATGTGCTGAGTCCCTCCAGGGGCAGTTGCCTCATATTCGTAAGTATTGCCGGATGACGAGACTTCAGCTCCGTCCAGAAACCATTTGATACTTTCGTCCGGGAAAAAAACGTCAACATCAAAAAGTTGTTTTTCGCCAATTTGAAGCGTTAGCTGCTCTTCTGATGGCGTGGAAGAGATGATACAACTGTTAAAAAAAACAGAAAAAGTTAAAACGAGAAGCAGAATTAATATTTTTTTCATAATAAAAGTCCTCCATAAAAATTTTTAACAATAACTATTTCGAGTTAGACTGCGGTAGCAGTTGGGTCCCATCTTGATTTTTGTACAAGTCTTACTCTTAAATGTTAAATGTAATTATGTTCAATTCTCATAAAGTGCTGAAAGCTTAAGATGTGACCCTTATGTTCCTAATTTGTATTTAAACGTATTTAAAGCAGTCTAAAAGACTGAATTGATTGGTGATCCCAACGGGATTCGAACCCGTGTTACCGGCGTGAGAGGCCGGCGTCCTAAACCACTAGACGATGGGACCAGCTTAGTGCTTAACTTTGAAAGCTAAGAGCTAACTATTAAATAGTTTAGGTTTTGTCAATCTTTTTTTTAATCTGTTTTTAATCTGTTTTTTTAAAATAATATAATTTGCGACTGAGTAATTTTACAGATTTTTTGAAATTAAGCTGATAGCTTAAAATAAAATATTTTTAAATACCTCATATCTTTATATTCAACTTGCTAATTTTCTGAGCTAAGTATATATTAATATTAAAATAATTATTAATAATTATTTAGTATCAAAACAGAAAATTGGCATAGTTCTGTTTATACCTGTCTTTTGCCTGAAAATAATACCTGAAAAAAATTCATTTTCTAACAGATTACTGCTATTAGAAACAGTCTGTTAATTTACCGGTGTTTTTGATAATGGGGTATCTAATGAGGTATCTATTGAGACGAAATATTTTACTTCTTGTAAGTATATTTGAGATATGCTTTGCGGGTTTTGTTCAGGCACAAACAAAACCCTATGTTCCAAATCAGCTTGAAGTTTGGAAAGAATGGGTAATAGATGATAATAAAGAGTTATTATGCCCTTTTTTCTATAATGAAGCAAATCACTATGTATGTTTTATCCCAAACAAACTTACTCTTACCATCAATAAAACAAAAGCAGTTTTTAAGCAAAAGTGGGTTGTTTTTAAGCCTTCATGGATTCCTCTTCCAGGAAGTGATATTTGTTGGCCAGCTCAGGTCTCAATAGATGGAAATGAACCTGCTGTAATAATAAGGCAGAATAATATACCATCAGTTTTTCTTGAAACAGGGACTCATACTGTAGACGGGGAGTTTGTTTGGAATAAGATTCCAGACTCTTTATCTATACCTGCGATAACTGGTATATTTTCATTAACATTAAATGATAAAAAAGTTTTAAATCCATATGTTGATGAAAACAGTAAAATCTGGATTCAAAAAACATCTTTTGAAAAAAAGAGCAGGGAAAATATAATAAATAAAACAGATATTTCTGTTTTTCGTCTTTTTGAAGATACAATACCTTTTAAAATTTATACAATTGTAAGAATAATAGCATCCGGTGAAAAACGTTGTGAGAAAATTAATAATGTTATATTAAAAGATGCACAGCCTGTTTTTATAAAAAGTGATCTGCTTGTAAAACCTTCTCCAGATAAAGGTTTTTTTGTGGAAATAGAGCCGGGGCAGTGGGATATTTTAATTGTCTCTGTAATAAACCGGAAGGTATATGAGATATCTCCTGTTAAAACTTCGTATGGAAATGAGATATGGGCATTTAAACCATATCCTGATTTCAGGAGAGTTGAAATATCTGGAGGGACTGCTATAGATCCAATTCAGACCACTATGCCTGTAAAATGGCAAAAGTACAGTTCTTTTTTAATTAAAGAAGATGATACTTTAAAGTTTAAAGAGATAAAATTTAAAAGAGACAGGACTTTTTTTGATAAACTTAATTTAAACAGGGAGATGTGGCTTGATTTTGATGGTATGGGGTCAACAGTAAAAGACAAAATAACAGGAGTACTCGGAAAAAGAAGATTTGTGGGAACAGAAAACGGGTCTTTTAAAATAGGGCGTATAACATTTAATAATAAAGATCAGTTAATTACAAAAAAAGATGAAACTTTAAGTGGCATTTGTGTTGAAAAAGGAGATATTGATTTAACAGCTGTTTTGCGTACAGGTGAAATTAAATCAGGAGACAGTATTCCTGCTGGCTGGAATGTGAATTTTGATACAGTAAGAGGATCTCTTCATCTTCCAACAGGATGGAAATTGTTAAAAGTTATTGGAGCTTCAACCACAGGTAGATCAGCCTGGTTTGATAAATGGTCTTTTATGGATTTTTTTATAATACTATTTATCTCTTCTATTGCATCTGTTGTGTTTATGTGGTGGTGGGGACCTGTTTTTTTCACGGGTTTATTATTAACATGGCATTCGGCTTATTCACCACAGTTTTTGTGGATAATTCCTATAATAACCATATATCTTCATCAAGTGGTAAAAGAGAGTTCAAAGTCAAAATTCTATATTTTCCAGCGATTTATTATTAATGTTTGTCATAAAGGAACTCTTATTGTCTTTTTGTTTATTGTGATAATTTTTGTTTTTTTTCAAGTAAGATATGCTTTTTATCCTCAGCTGGAGCCATATTCAGAAAAATCTGTAATAGGGTTTATGAATGGTGGACAGCAGTTTTTGTTATCAGCTATAGATGAAGAGAAGACTGCTGTTGTCATGGAATCATCAGCTTCTTTTAAAAAAAATAAGATGTTTTTGCGGGGTAATAAGCGTTATTTACAAAGTGTACAGCAGCCAAAGCCTTTTTATGATATTTCATCAACAGCTTTGGCAGCTATTCAGACAGGATCTGCAATTCCTGCATGGAATGGGCGAAGTTATAATCTGATATATGATGAGAATGCATTACAAAATACCAGGCTTAAATTATATTTTATTTCACCATTTGCAAACTGTATAATACATCTTGTAAGTTCTTTTTTTGTGATTATTATGCTTTTAAAATTTTTTAAAAAAGATGTTTTAAATAACTCTATTAAAAATCGTTTAAAAGGTTTAATAACTCTGTTTATAATTCTATGTGTACTTTTTCAAAATCCGGTAAGTGGCAGATGCGAAAACAGTTTTCCTCCGGAAAAGCTTCTTGATGAATTGAAAAGCCGTCTTCAGGCAAAACCGGATTGTATTCCAAATTGTGCTGAAATCAGCAGATTAAATATTAAAATATACGATAAAAAAACAGGTAATAAAACTGGTTATATTGTTGAGATTAAAGCTATGGTTCATGCTGGTATCAAAACTTTTATACCGGTATCATCAGGAGATGATACCTTTGTAACAGATAAGGTTCTATTGAATGAAAATGAGTACGAAAATGTATTAAAATATAATAATATTTACTGGATTCTTGTCCCAAAAGGTATTTCCCAGATTACCATTTTATCAAACACTACTTTAAATAAAACCTTAAAATTTTCATTTCCTGTAAAACCGAAAAAAGTTAGTGTAGCTGCACCTGCATGGGAAATAAGAGGACTTAAAGAGAATGGTTGTGTAGATAAATTTTTATTCTTAACAAAAAAAACGAAAAAAACAGAAACATCTTATGACAAGCAATTAGATCAATCAAGTGTTTTTGTAAACTATTTGCAAGTAGAAAGAAAAATATCAATAGGTTTTAAATGGAATATTAAAACTATAGTAAAACCCATGTTCTATGAAAAAAGAGAGAAAACTGTTTTTGCTGCTATACCACTTTTAAATAATGAACTTGTAAAAACTCAGGGGCTTAAAATAAAGAATAATAAAGTATTGATTGAACTTCCTCCTGAAAAAAACAGTATAGAATGGGAATCATCAATTCCAATAGGAGGTGAGATTGATCTTTTTTTAGAACGAGATGCGGACTGGTCTGAAGTATGGAGTATAAAAACCCTGTCTTTCTGGGATTATTCATCAGATGGTATTGATGCTGTTTATTCTGATAATTTAAAAGGGACATACTGGTATCCATGGCAGGGAGACAAACTTAAAATATCTTTAAAAAAGTTAAAAGCTGTTCCTGGAAGATCATTTACAATAGATTCTGTAAGAGCAGATTATTTTTTAAAACAGGCATACAACGAATATATTATTAAGCTGAAAATCAGAACAAGCAAAGGGCTTCAGTTTAAGATAACTCAGCCTGGAAATACTATTTTAAAACATATAAAGATAAATAATAAAAACCTTCCGGTTACAGAAAACAGAAAAGAGATCAAAATACCTCTTTTGCCGGGAGCAAATTCTGTGGAAATTTTGTTTAATGAGTCTAAAATATGGGATGATTCATGGATTAGAAAGTATATATTGCCGGAAAAAAAACAGATTCCTCAAATAAATTTTAATTCAGAGCTAAACAATATTAATATATATATTCATTTGCCAAAGAATATATGGCTGCTTTTCACAAAAGGGACAAATCTTGGACCATGCGTACTTTTGTGGAGTTATTTTGTTATAATATTTTTTATATCTATTATATTGTCAAAGAATAAATATTCCTCTTTAAAAGCATATCAGTGGCTGCTTTTGTTGATAGGAACTATAACCTTAAATGTAGCTTGTGTTGTTTTCACAGTCATATGGTTTATGGCAGTTGAGATGAAAAAACAGAAACCATCAGAAAATGCCTTAGTATCCAGTTTTATACAAATAGTACTGGCTGTATATGGATTTTTTGTTTTAATTGTTTTTTATCAGGTTGTTTCAAATGGATTAACAGGTGTTCCTGAAATGTATGTTGCAGGAAATGGATCTGTCTCAAATCTGCTTTGCTGGACAGCAGACAGAGCAAAAAATATAATACCTGATGTGTCAGTTACAACATTTCCTGTTTTAACTTACAGGGTTTTTGTTTTTATATGGGCGTTTTGGCTGATACGAAGTACTATCAGGTGGATTAAATATTTTATAAATGCTTTACGTTTACAGGATACCGCATCTGCATCGTCGACGGACACTTGAAGTACAATGCTGTATGCTTTTAAGCAGATTATAAATTTTTGTCTACTTTCCTGGTTCCAGATTGTGCAAAACCTGCACAAAATTGAGAAAGTTATAAAACTTGTTATTTTTTATATTTGTTTAAAAAAAATAAAGTAGTCACTGATTTCGAAATAAAAAGGGTTTAAAAATAATAAAATTCAATGGAGGATACAAAAAATGTCCGAGCAAACTGTAATGGATCAGGCTGTAAAGGCTATTTCTAAAAGGGAAGGCAAGTATCTTACTTTTAAGCTTTTAGATGAGGAATATGGGTTGGGCATTTTAAAGATTAAGGAGATTATTGGAGTAATGCCTATAACTACTGTTCCCCAGACGCCTGAATTTGTAAAAGGGGTAATAAATCTAAGAGGCAAGGTTATTCCTGTTATCAGTCTCAGGTTAAAATTTGGTATGGATGAGGGTGAATATACAGACAAAACATGTATAGTAGTTGTTGAAATAGATGGTCCTGATGGGATTATTCTTATTGGGATAGTAGTGGATACAGTCTCTGAGGTTCTAAATATTAAAGAGCAGGATATTGAAGATACCCCAACCTTTGGAACAAAGCTTGATACAGAGTATATTCTTGGTATGGCAAAGTTAGAAGGAAGTGTTAAAATTTTGCTTGATATAGATCGTGTTTTAAGTGCTGATGAAATCAGTATTGTTGAAGATACAATATAAATTCATTTAGTTTTAAATATTAATCAGATTTATATAACCCCCATGCCCTGGCAGGCACAACAAAACATGAAAATAAAAGAATGCTTACAGGTAAATTATAAATTAGTAGAATTCCTCAATTCATAATTTACCATTCATAATTCATCATTTTCATATAAATTTATATATAAGGGAGATAAAATGTTTAAAAATATGACAGTAGGCAGGCAGATTGGTGTGGGATTTGGAATTGTTCTTCTTCTGCTGGTAATTATTGGAATAGAGAGCTTGAATGGTATCGGTAATGTTGTATCAGATGCTGAAAACATGATTACTGGAGAAAGTATTATTGGTGAAATGAAGGAAGCTGAGATAGATCATTTAAACTGGCTTGCTCATTTGAGTGTTTTTATGACTGATCCCAATGTAAAAACACTAAAAATTGAAACCGACCATAAAGAATGTGGTTTCGGAAAAAAATTGTATGGTCAGACAAGAAAAGATGCTGAGCAGGCAGTACCTGCTCTATCACCAATATTTAAACAAATAGAAGAACCCCACCGCCTGCTTCATGAATCAGCTTTAGAGATTGAAAAACATATGAACAACCTGAATATAGGAGAGATAATTACTACTTTTTACAGGGTAGAGATTGCTCATCGTATTTGGGTGTATACCGCATTAAATGAGATAATAAATAAAAAAGAGTATTTATCAGTACAGCTTGATTACAGAGAGTGTGGTTTAGGTAAATGGCTGTATAATGGACATGCAGACGCTTTCGTCGCAGAATTTCCAGGTTTTGCACAATTTATTCAAAAGATTAAAGCTCCTCATAAAATTATACATGATACAGGTTATTTGATAAATGAGAGGCTAAAAGCAAAAGATTATGATGGTGCTATGCTTTTGATTCATGAAAAAGTTGAACCAAATGTTGAAGAGGTCTGTTCTATCTTAAGCGAATGCCGTATGATTGTGAGAAATATGGAGAAAGGTCAGAAAAAAGCACAGGAAATTTTTGTATCTACTACTGAAGTTTGTCTGAAAAAAGTTCAGGAGCAGCTACATAATATAACCAAAACTGTTGAAAACAGTATGGTTACAAAGGAGATCCTTTTAAGTGGTGCAAGCAGATTAAAAACAGTTATTTTTATTGTTGGAGTTATTGTTTTACTCTTTGGTATAGGGATTGCATTTTTTATTTCAAAAGGACTTGTTCGTTCGCTGACAAAGATTTCAAATAACATGAATGATGGGGCAGAGCAGGTAGCATCAGCATCAGGCCAGGTCTCGTCAGCAAGTCAATCTTTGGCTGAAGGCGCATCTGAGCAAGCAGCATCCATAGAAGAGACATCATCATCCCTCGAAGAGATGTCATCTATGACCAAGCAGAATGCAGACAATGCAGGGCAGGCTGATACTCTTATGAAAGAGGCAAATCAGGTAGTAGAATTTGCTAATCAATCCATGACTGAACTTACAAAATCTATGGCAGATATCTCAAAGGCAAGTGATGAGACCCAAAAAGTGGTTAAAACTATTGATGAGATTGCATTTCAGACAAATCTTCTTGCCTTAAATGCAGCTGTTGAAGCAGCAAGAGCAGGAGAAGCAGGAGCAGGATTTGCTGTAGTTGCTGAAGAAGTGAGAAATCTTGCACTCAGATCTGCTGAAGCTGCCAAAAGTACAGCAGTATTGATTGAAGGGACTGTAAAAAAGGTAGGAGAAGGCTCAGATCTTGTTAATAAAACTAATGAAGAATTTACAAGAGTTGCAGAAACAGCTTCAAAGGTAGGATCGCTTGTAGGAGAGATTTCAGCAGCTTCTATTGAACAGGCTCAGGGAATAGAGCAGGTAAATATTGCAGTAAGTGAGATGGATAAGGTAATTCAGCAAAATGCAGCAAGTGCAGAGGAATCTGCCAGTGCATCAGAAGAATTGAATGCACAGGCAGAACAGATGAAGACTATAGCTGAAGATCTTCATACAATGATTGGGGGTACAGGCAGTAAGATACGCCCAACAGGAGCATCCCAGTCTATGCATTCAAATAAAACAGCAAAAGCAATTCATAGTGCTGTACCTGTAAAAGAGAGAACAAATGAACCATCAAGATTAATAGTTCACAAAAATAATGAGGCAAAGCAGATTATTCCTTTTGGCGATGATGAAGATTTTAAGGATTTTTAAATAAGAAACAGGAAAAAATCAATAATATCAGAGGGGAAAATGTATTTTATACATACTGCATTTTATAGTCATATACGTAGTATAGTAAGCAGGTTTATAAAAAGATGCCGCACAATAATTTCTGGTTTGCGA
>DAOWNP010000251.1 GCA_030642545.1 Desulfobacteraceae bacterium
ATTGTCACATAATTATCTGATTTTAAAAATTGGCACAAGGTCAGCGGGATGAGATAATACTAAAACGTATATTTCCGACCGATAACTTAAGTGAAATTATTTATGTGACGGTTTATAGATGCTGCTAAATTTATTTTGTAATGATTTAAGGCTGTTTATTAAAAAAATATAGTATTTTGTATAAGAAAGATTTTTTTTGAAACATACTGTAAACATAGTGCTTTTTGGGCAGAAATATACTTTTAGTGCTGAGGGTAATGTTTCTAATATAGATCTGGTTGAAAAAAAAATAGTTCATGAAGTAGATATGATTGAAAAAAGCCTTGAGTCAGGGTCTTTATATTTGGATAATCTTACAAAATTATTGCTTGCTACTTTAAATATTGCTGGAGATTATGTGAAAATAGAAGAAGATCATAATAATTTACTAAAGAATATTAATAGCAGATCTAATAAAATTCTTAAATTTATTAATCAGGAAATATTTAAGGAATTAAAATAAATAGATACAAATAATTATTTATTTGTGTTATTATCAATTTACCCTGCGATGATCGTGATTGAATAAGCTCTTTGATCCAACATTATATGTAAGGGAGCCGTCCCTTTATTTCGGTGAGCAAGTTCTGCTTGTACAGAAAAGCCTAATGAAATAAAAATGGTACCCACTTGAACCTTTGGTTCAAAGCTTTTTCAAAACGACATTTGCGGGGTTTTTTTTAAATAATATTATATTTTATACCCCAAGAATATAGTAAATATATTTAAAGATAATATCTTTTCAGTAATAATCACTATTATTGTAAAATTTAAAATATTTTACAAACCATCCAAAATTATATTTATTCCATATTAACAGATTATCAGTAATTTATTTTACAATATGTGTAAAATAAGAAGAGCCTGTATTTGTATTAGAAGGTCTCAGGTAAATAAGGAATGTGGGAGGAAATAACTTCCTCAAGCAGGTATATAAGACCGCGAAAGAGCCGTTTTGTCCATGTCCTTGACTTTATAAGTCCTTTGCCTGAAGAGTTTTTATATGAAAATGATGAATTATGAATGGTAAATTATGAATTAAGGAATTCTACTAATTTATAATTTGTAAGTAAGTTATTTCATTTTCATGCTTTGTTGTGCCCGGTAGGGTATGGGTGTTATATGAAAGCTGTGAGATTTTTATAGATAGTAAAACAGGTTTAAATATTTCGAAAAATATTATTAAACAAGGAGTATATAATGGCCGATATGAGTTTTATTTTGTGTGCCGGATGCTTTGTCTTTGGATTTATAGTAGCCTATTTCATAAAAAGTGAGATATCTGCTCAAAAGTTAAAAGCAGCTCAGGAAGAGGTTGACAGGTTGTTAGGAGATGCAAAAAGACGTTCTGAAAATTTATTAAAAGAGGCCAGGCTTGAAGCAAAAGATAGATTATTTAAAATGAAGGGTGAGTTTGATGCAAAAACTACAGAAATTAAAGATGAATTAAAAAAAAAGGAAGAAAAGTCTATAATTAAATCAGAAAATCTTGATAAAAGGTATGTGCAAATTGAAAAAAGAGAAATAGATGTATCCTGGCGGGAAAAAAATATTTCAAAAAATGAGGAAGTTTTAGATAAAAAATGTAAAACGTATAAACAATTGATAGACGAGCAAAAAATAAAGCTTGAAAATATATCAGGTTTGACAGCAGGACAGGCAAAAGAGATTTTACTTTCTACCTTAGAGAGTGAAGTCAGGTATGAAGGTGCAACGCTGATTAATAAAATTATAGGTGAAGCGAAAGAGGAAGCTGATAAAAAATCAAAAAAAATTATAGCTACAGCAATTCAGCGGTATGCTGGTGATTTTGTGTCAGAGAGAACAGTTTCTGTTGTGCATTTGCCTAATGATGAGATGAAAGGTAGAATAATTGGTAGAGAAGGTAGAAATATCAGAGCTATTGAAGCTGCAACTGGAATTGATTTAATAATAGATGATACACCGGAAGCTGTAATTTTATCTGGATTTAGTCCGGTAAGAAGAGAAATAGCACGTATCTCATTAACAAAATTGATAGCAGATGGACGTATTCATCCGGCACGTATAGAAGATATAGTTAAGGGTGTTGAGTTAGAGGTCGGACAGGTTGTTAAGGAAGCAGGAGAGCAAGCTGCATTTGAATTAGGTGTTCATGGAATACATGCTGAATTGATAAAAGTTCTTGGGCAATTAAAATACAGAACCAGTTATGCTCAGAATGTTTTACAGCATTCTATAGAAGTTGGTTTTCTTGCAGGTATTATGGCATCTGAATTAGGATTAAATGAAAAAATAGCTAAAAGAATGGGGCTTTTGCATGATATTGGAAAGGCAATTGATCATGAAGTAGAAGGCCCGCATGCTGAAATTGGTGCAAAACTGGCAAAAAAATATGGAGAGACTGATCAAATTGTTCATGCGATTGCGGCCCACCATGAAAATATTGCCCCTGAATCTGTATATGACCTTTTAGTTCAGGCAGCAGATAGTTTGTCAGGTGCAAGACCGGGAGCAAGAAAAGAGTTATTGGAAAATTATGTAAAAAGACTTGAAGATCTTGAGGAGATAGCGAATAAATTTAAAGGTGTTTCAAATTCCTATGCTATACAGGCTGGTCGGGAGTTACGTGTTATTGTGGAAGGTGAGAAACTATCTGATAATGATTCAATTCTGCTTTCGAGAGATATTGTACGAAAGATAGAGGAGTCTTTAACTTTTCCAGGACAGATTAAAGTGGTTGTAATTAGAGAAATGAGAGCAGTTGAATATGCAAATAAGTAGGATATACAAATGAAGAATGTATTTGATATATTAAAAGAGCGTGGTTTTATAGAAAACACAACTCATAAATCTGAGATTTATGAATATTTAAACAATAACAAGGCTGTTTGTTATATAGGGTTTGATCCTACAGCAGATAGCCTGCATGTTGGCAGTTTGGTTCCTATTATGTCTCTTGCACATATGCAAAAAACAGGGCATAAGCCAATTGTTTTAATAGGAGGCGGGACGGGTTTGATAGGAGATCCCAGTGGAAAGACTCAGATGCGAAAGATGCTTTCAGGTGAAGCTATTGAGCAAAATATAAAAGGGATCAAGACTCAGTTGTCAAGGTTTATAGATTTTGATGAAAACAGAGCTGTTTTGGTAGATAATGCAGACTGGCTTGGAAAACTTGGGTACATTGAATTTTTAAGAGACATCGGAAAAAGCTTTAGTGTGAACAGGATGCTTAAAGCTGAAAGTTACAAACAAAGGTTGGATTCTGAAGAGGGGCTAAGTTTTATAGAATTTAATTATATGTTGTTACAGGCATATGATTTTTTTGAACTTTTCAAAAAATATAATTGTAAAATTCAGATGGGTGGAAGTGATCAATGGGGTAATATTGTAGCAGGAATTGATTTAATACGCAGAAAAGGAGTAGGTGCTGCTTTTGGTATTACATTTCCTCTTATAACAACTTCTACCGGTGAAAAAATGGGTAAAACAGCAAAAGGGGCTGTTTGGCTTGATCCTGAAAGAACTTCTCCATATGAATATTATCAGTTCTGGGTAAATACCGATGACAGAGATGTTAATCGTTTTTTAATGCTTTTTACCTTTTTACCAAGAAAAGAAATAGAAAGCATAGAATGTATAAAAGATTCAGAGATAAATGCTGTAAAATCTATACTTGCTTTTGAAACAACTGCTCTTGTTCATGGGACAAAGGAGGCGATTAAGGCTTATAATGCTTCTATTAGCATGTTTGGTTTAAGAGATCTGCCTGTCCATATATTGCCATCGTCTGCTATGCACAAAGGCATTTTAGATGTTAAGGACGAATCTGTACCAGTTTTTGAAATAGATAATAACTTGATAACAGAAGGAATTCCTCTTTTTAAACTTTTCTTTATAGCCGGACTATCAAAGTCAGGAGGTGAAGCAAGGAGGCTTATTAAACAGGGTGGTGGATATTTAAACGGGAAAAGAGTTTTATCATTTGATTATATTGTATCAAAACGGGATATTATAGATGGTGGAATTATACTTAAAGCTGGAAAAAAAAGGTTTTGTAAAATAATTTTGAAAAGTACTTGACATACAACTTAACCACCTGTATAGTCACTTCTTATCAACTGAGCAGTACCGCAAAAG
>DAOWNP010000009.1 GCA_030642545.1 Desulfobacteraceae bacterium
CTGAACAGGTATATCCTTAAATCTCTCACCCAGGTTTCCATATCCGACAGAACAAAAAACCAGATTAATATCAGAAAAGCCCTTGCTGCAGTGGCATTGTTAATTTAATATAGTTATGCTATATAAGTTCTTAATTTGACAAAGGAGGTTTAATGATTACATGTCCCAAATGCGGTTCAACTAAATGCGTCAAAGATGGTATTGTAAAAGAAAAGCAACGTCATCGTTGTAAATCTTGTAACTTCAGACTCACTGTTCAACATCGTTGTAAATGCCCCGAAGTAAAGCGGCAAGCACTCGTGCTTTATCTCGAAAGACCTGGTTTTCGTTCTAATGGAAATTTCTTCTGTGTTCAAGGCGAAAAATCATTTTAACCGCAGGCATACTTAGTTGTATTCCGAGGCTTAAATTTATTTTTTTAACGCAGAAATTGGATAAATTAACGTTTTGCATACGCCTGTGCAACAATGGGTAACCCAGATTAAATGGCAGAAAATTTAAAACAATGATCTTAAGATTTTTTAAAGCCAACAACTGGTTTTATAAAGAAAAATTTACTTTTCTTTTATCCAGCCTCTTGTTATACACCATTGCAGAACCGTTTTTTATAAGCTTTTTGCAGAAAAAAATTTTTATCAATTTTGCTTTCTTTATAATTTTATTATCAGCTGTTTTTGCTGTGAGCTCTAAAAAAACACACCTGATCATTATATTGATTATATCTGGTTTAAAGAGTCTATTATTTTGTTACACACTATTTGTCAGCAGTGAAAATCTTTTAATAATGGATTATGTTTTAAGAATCATTTTTAATGCGTGTCTGATTTTTATTATTGGAGGTTATTTTTATAAGTATGACAACGTTTCACGAGATACAATATCTGCAGCTCTAATCTGCTATCTATTATTAGTCCGGCTGTGGTCAAATTTCTATTTTCTCATTGAACTAAAATTTCCCAATTCATTTACCATTGCCCATGAGACCATTAAAGCTTCCCCATCAATCCTGAATTATTTCAGCTTTGTTACCATCACAACTCTTGGATACGGTGATATCTCACCTGTAAGTCCCCAGGCCAGAAACATAGCAACCTTAGAGGCGTTTGTTGGACAGATGTATGTGGCTATTTTAATTGCCCGCCTTATTACAATCCATACTGCACAGATTTCTGCAAATAAAGAGAACTAATGGCTCAGTGTTCATTCACTTGTTGGGCACCGCGACCACTCAATGCAAGGTGACGCAATGGAATCCTCTTTATTTTATTAATTACATCCGATTCTGATTTTTTTGCGAAATAAAGATCCCATCTCAACTGGATATTCATCCAGAAGTCAGGTGAAACACCAAATGCTTTAGCGAGTCTTAACGCTGTACTCGGGGTAATACCACGCCTGCCGTTAATTATTTCATTAATTCTTTGGTAAGGAACATTAATTGCACTTGCTAAATCTCTCTGAGTTAAGCCCATTGGCTTTAAAAATTCCTCTAATAACATCTCACCTGGGTGAGTTGGTGCTCTATGTGTGGGAATTCGTATCATATAAACTCCTTATAAATATAATGCCTTAATGATAATCTATAATTTCAACATCAAACGGACCATTTTCGTGCCATACAAAACAAATTCGAAATTGATTATTGATACGAATGCTGTGTTGGCCGTCCCTGTCTCCCGAAAGCGATTCCAATCTGTTGCCTGGAGGAATTCGAAGTTCTTCAAGTGTCAAGACAGAATCCAATTGGTCAAGTTTTCTTGATATAATCTTCCAAAGGTTCTGCGGACATTTTTTTCTTGCAGGTTTAGTCGATTTACCGTTAAAAATGTCCTCTGTGCCTTTATCTTTAAACGACTGTATCATGTTAATTGATTAGCACGGATATCATGCTATTTCAAGATATTTTTGCCCAACGGCTGGCATCATCTGCACCCAAAGCCAATGAGGACTTGGTAAATGCTATTTTTTATAAAGTTGTTACACAAATGGAAAATCAATACATTTATCAAAAATAATGAGCACAAATATTATTAAACTGCAAGGAAAAAATGACAGGTTTTTGGAATATAGCAGAGAACTTGAAGGTCTCGGTAAAAAGTACTTGAGAAATTAACGAAAGATGATATTGTTTTTGTTATAATTACAATAACATATGGGCAGGGCAATAAACCTTAACATTTTTGAATGATTAACTATGACATCTTTAAGTATAACCATAATACAGCATGACATAATCTGGGAAAATCCCAAAGCCAATATTGAGCTGATAGATAAAAAAATTGCTCAAATAGCAGATACAGATCTTATAATTTTACCTGAAATGTTTGCTACAGGTTTTACAATGAATGTAGAAAAATTTACTCAAAGCATGACAGGTCACATTGTCTGCTGGTTAGAAAAAAATGCATTGAAAAAATCTGTTGATATAATCGGAAGTATAATCACAAAACAAAACAATCAATATTTTAACAGGCTTATATGGGCATCTTCCACGGGTGAAGTCTATACTTACGATAAACGACACCTTTTTAGAATGGCAGGAGAAGATAAAATATATACTCAAGGCACAAAACATCTTACAGTTAATATTAAAAACTGGAAAATCAGCCCGTTTATCTGTTATGATTTAAGATTTCCATGCTGGCTGAGAAATTATGGAAACTATTATGATATTGCCCTGTTTATTGCAAACTGGCCCAAAAAACGTATTTATCACTGGGAGACTCTTTTAAAAGCAAGAGCAATAGAAAATCAATGCTATACCATAGGTGTTAACAGGGTCGGTGAAGATAAAAATAAGATACAATACAACGGGCACTCAATGGTTATAGCTCCTGACGGTAAAGTTTTATTACAAAAAGACAACAAAGAGTCTATATCCACAATAATTTTATCGAAAGAGATTCTTGAAAAAGCAAGGGAATTTTTTCCTGTATGGAAAGATGCAGATTTTCATGATATTCCTGACTTTAAAATCTAAACTCCAAAATCACCTCTTTTTATTTGCTTTTTAAATGCAGTAGGCCTGATATTTTCTATATATTTTTTTAATCCTTTAACTATGGCATCACATAATCTATTTTGATATTTTGGATCCATTAATCTTTTACACTCTTTTTTATTACTTATAAACCCAGTTTCTATAAGTACAGCAGGCATCTGTGCACCAATTAAAACATAAAATGGAGCTTTTTTAACCCCTTTATTTTTTATCATATTATAATGCCTGCATAAATCAGATGAAATATTATTTTGAACATAATTTGCAAGCTGTGATGATTCATTAACCTTTGCATACTGCATAAGGTCATTTAAAATTTTTTGAAGATCACTTATGTGTTTTGCAGAAGTTGCATTTTCACGTTCTGCCACTAATATTGCAGATGCATCTGTTGCCAGATTTAAAAAATAGGTTTCAATGCCATAGGCTTTTTTATTTCTTGCAGCATTTGTATGTATGGAGATAAAAAGATCAGCTTTTTTTGTATTTGCAATAGCTGTTCTCTCTTCAAGGGATATGTATTTATCTTTTTTGCGGGTTAAAATAGTTCTGCATTTAAGCTGTTTGTTTATTTTAACTGCAAGTTTTTTCGATATTTGCAATACAATATTTTTTTCATGAACACCTTTTATGGCTCCTGGTGCACCATAATCTTTCCCACCATGACCTGGATCAATAACTATTGTATTTACTTTTAAAGCAAATTGTTTTGCAAGAGAAGTAAGATTTTTTATAGATGTATTTGATATTTTCCTGTTATCCGCCCGCTTATTATTAATTTTCTTCGAATCTTTACCCCAAACATCTATTACTATTCTAAATGGATTGTTTAATGAAAAAATTTTATAATTTTTAAATGATTTTATATCTATTACTACTCTCACCCTGTCTGTTTTATTTTGAGCGACTCTGACATTTTTAAGAAGCTTGTCATTTATTGAAACATATTTTGGCACTTGTTTGACAATAATACTATTGTGCAGATCTATATAAAGACGCTGAAGTTTATTCACACCAGGGTCTTTTTTTAATAATTTATGATTGTATACTGCCTTTTTATCTGCATCTATAACAATTCTTGTATAGTTATCATTTGACCAAAATCGTAAATTTAAAATTTTTGTTTTTTTTGAAATATAATTCCTGTATTCAGTATTAATTATATTTTTTACAGAAATTTTAGGTAATTTTTTTGGTACTTTAAATTTTTTTTTAGCTGGATTAAATTTATGCTTGGCTGTTTTATTAAAAATTTGTAAAAGTGCTTTTTTAGATTTATTCTGGTATCTGCTTTTAGGATATTTTCTTATAATTTTTTGAAATATTTTTACAGCAAAATCCTTGTCACTTTTTTTATAAGAGTGCTTGTAAAGCTCATAATAAAGAGTTCCTGACTTATAAAGCCCGGCTGCAGCCCAAGGGCCTGTTGGATTATATTTATAAACCGAATGATATTTATTTATACACTCAAACCAGAACTGTCTGTATTTTTGCTTTTTGGGATTTGCTCTTAATTTTTTATAAGCTGCATCAGCTTTTATATATTTACTTTTAGCAATATCAATTGCAAAAGCAATATTATAAACAGATGAAAGCAACAAAACAGTAATGAGAATTAATGCTGTTTTTTGCTTTATTATGTTTATTTTTATATTTATCATATTTTTTTCTGTAAAACAGATACTGTTTTTTCTTTTATTTCATTTAAATAACTTATTGCTTCTATAGGAGTCATTGAAAAAACATCTAATGATTTTATCTCTTTTAATAAAAGATCTTTTGGATCAGGAAACATAGAGAGCTGGGTTATTTCAGATATAGATTTCTTTTTGTTATTTAATACAAGAGCCCCGTTTAGATTATGCTCCTGCTTTTCAATATTTTTTAAAATTTTTGCAGCTTTTTTTAAAACAGTTTTTGGCATTCCTGCAAGTTGTGCTACATAAATTCCATAACTGCGGTTAGTACCGCCTTTTGCTAATTTGCGTAAAAAAGTTACCTTACCGTTATTCTCTTTTACTGCTATATGAAAATTTTTAACTCTTTTTTTAGTTTGTTCAAGAGCTGTTAATTCATGATAATGTGTTGCAAATAAGGTTTTTACACCTTTTTTTTTAAAATCGTGTAAATGCTCTGCCACAGCCCATGCTATACTCAACCCATCAAAAGTACTGGTTCCCCTGCCTATTTCATCTATTATAATCAGACTGTTATTTGTGGCATTGTTTATTATATTTGCAGTCTCTTCCATCTCTACCATAAAGGTGCTTTGACCTGCTGAGAGATTATCCAATGCTCCGACTCTGGTAAATATTTTATCTGTAACAGGAACAGATACTTTTTCTGCTGGAACAAAAGCCCCTATCTGGGTCATAAGCACAAACAGAGCTGTTTGTCTTAATACAGTAGATTTCCCGGACATATTAGGCCCTGTAATTATAAGCACCTGATTATTTTTATTGTCTATCAGTATAGAATTTGGAACAAATCTCTCATTTGTAAGAGTTTTTTCTACAACAGGATGCCTGCCGTTTTTTATATATATTACTCCTTTTAAATTAATATCAGGTCTTACATAATCGTTTTGAACAGCAACCTCAGCAAAACCTAAAAGTACATCGAATTTTGCAATATCAGATGCAGTACTAAATATTTTTTCACTCTTTTTTGCAACTGTTTTTCTAATATCATCAAATATATCAAGCTCCATAGCAAAACGTTTCTCTTCTGCTCCTGTTACTTTTATCTCAACCTCTTTTAATTCTTCTGTTATATACCTTTCTGCATTTACCAGGGTCTGCTTTCTGATATAATAAGGGGGAATTGATTTTATCTGACTTTTTGAAATTTCAATAAAATACCCAAAAACCTTATTAAATTTCAGCTTAAGAGATTTTATTCCTGTTTTTTCCCTCTCTTTTTTTTCAAGGGCGAGCATCATCTCTTTTCCGGTTCTGCTTATATTGATAAGCTCATCAAGCTCAATTACAAAACCTTCTTTTATAATATTTCCATCGGTTATAGTTAAAGGAGCATCTTCTCTTATAGAAGCATCAATCTTTTTTGCAAGTTCTAATAGCTCTGCCTGATCCGATTTACTATTAAATTTAAAAAGTAATGAATCAAGATCTAAAATACAATTTTCTATTTCAGGCAAAATCATTAATGAATGTTTTAGTGCTGTAAGATCTCTTCCATTACATCTTCCCATGGATATTTTACTGCAAAGCCTCTCCATATCCTGTATGGATTTCAAACATGTTCTTATTTTTTTCCTCTGTAGAAATTTCTCCTTTGCTTCAGATACTGCATCTAACCTTGACATGATCTTATCTTTATCAATAAGAGGATATTTTATCCAGGTTTTAAGCTTTCGTGCTCCCATAGATGTTACAGTTTTGTCTATAACACTCAAAAGAGTACCTGCTCTGGTTTTGTTTTGCAGGTTATTTAAAAGCTCAAGATTTCTTGTACTAACTTCATCAATAACAAGGTAATTTTTCAGATCATAGGTATTTATTTTAGATAGATGGTCAATTTTTTGTTTCTGGGTTTCATGAATATATGACAGAAGAGCACCAGCTGCACAAATACCAGCTATTTTATTTTCACAGCCAAAACATCTTAAACTTTTTATTTCAAATTGTTCTGTTAAAAAATTTTTACAATTTATATAATCGTATCTGTCTTTTTCAAGATAAGTAACTGTTTTTCCAGAAAAAAGCACATTTAGTGAATGCAAAGCAACATCATCTTTATCTGTTTTTTGTAAAATAATTTCTTTGGGATCTATACTTGATATTTCATTTATAATCAGTGAAATATCTTTGCTCTGGGTCAAATTAAACATTCCTGTTGAAATATCTATACATGAAAGACCAACCATATCACGATCCAAAGCAACAGAAATTATAAAATTGTTTGTTTTGGAATCTAAATACCGGTTGTCTATAATCATCCCCGGAGTAACTATTCTTACAACTTCTCGCTTTACAAGCCCTTTGGAAAAAGCAGGGTTTTCAACCTGATCACAAACAGCAACCTTAAACCCCTTATTTATAAGTTTCTGTATATAAACGTCTGCTGCTCTTGCAGGTATTCCGCACATGGGAACAGAAAATTCCTTGTTTTTATTTCTTGATGTTAAAGTTATTTCAAGAATAGGAGATGCAACTTTTGCATCTTCAAAAAACATTTCAAAAAAATCTCCCATTCTATAAAATAAAATAGTATCCGGATACTCCTTTTTTATAGACAGATACTGCTTTATCATAGGAGTTTCTTTTAGATCGTTCATTTGATTTTACTACCTAAAAACTGTCAATTATAGTTTAGGGTCATGGAAATTATTTACTAAAAAATATTTAATTTTAATTGATCAGATTTAATACTTATAAGAGATTATTTCAACCTTTTTTGGATAAAACAGGTACAACTTTAATATCACCCCAAAAACCAATCTCATCATCTTTTACAATAACTATACCCAAAACACCTTTTATCCCCTCCCCAAATAATAGTGCATTATGAATATCTTTTGTGGTTTTTACCCTGTTTGCCACAGATGTTGCAGCTGCATCTGCAATTGCTCCTGATTTAGATATCACACATACTGCATCAGCTTTCCCATAACTTAGTGAATGACCTATGGTTCCTGATGATGTACATATGGAAAGCGGCTGTTTTGAACAATCAACAGATATTCCAATACGCATATTCAAAGGCGATTTTCCTGAAAATATAGCTATTGTTGCATGTTTTTCTGTTTTTAGAAAAATATCTCCACCATTTTCCACAATAACATAATCTGAATAAGCAAGCAAACCACAACCAGCATATTCGGCAACTGAACCTGCTACTGCTGCCATAGGCCCCACTCCGGCAACAATCCCTGCATTAAGCATTTTTTTTATTATATCCGGTGCTGAATCATCCATCTCAAGAGGATGCAGTGCTGTTTTAAACAAAGGGTGGCAGTGAATATAATACTCTATGTATCTGCGACATTCTAAAATTAGAGCTCTTGCTTTTGATCTAAGATCAAAACTGGTAGAGACCAGTAAATCTGTCTCTTTTTCAACAATACAATACGATGTTAACTCATTATCACAAACAAGATTGCGATAAATTTTTTTTCTATACATTTTAATATCTATTTCTAAATTCGAATGAATTCCTAAACTATAATAAAAATTAAAAACTTCTGGGATTCGCTGTGCTCAAACAGTTATATTTTTTTGATTTTACCCTACAAAATATTCAAAGATTTTGTGAGTCTTTCAGGACACATCATAAGAAAATAACGATCTGTCATTCCTGAAATAAAATCTCTTACTATTTCAGCTTTTTTTGATGATAAAATATAAGACTCCGACATATTTTTCAAATAATTTTTAAAAAGTGGAGACTCTTTATTTTCTTTTTCAATATCATTTAAATACGATTCAAATAAAAACAGATAGAGTTTTTTTATATTTTTATAATGCTTTTTTATCTTCTTATTCAGATAAATATATTCATAGTTAAATTTTTTAAGCAGCTGTAATGCTTCTGATATTTCGGGACTAAATAAAATACAATCTTTATCTTTACTATTTATAATCAGATCGGTTACAAGATTAAATACAATCTTTCCATTTGAATCCCCCAGTATTTTCACACATTTTTCAGGGATCATAGATTTTGATATAATATCTAATCTGACAGCATCTTCCAAGTCTCTTCCAATATAACCTATAGTATCAGCAAATCTTACAACACATCCTTCCATAGTCATAGGTACAAGTTGTTTTTTATTATCTTTTTTTTTATCTTTTATTTCCCTGTCCAAATCAGTAAAAACTTTATTTTTTTCAGGTGAAAGCATTTGAACATGTATTTCTCCATCATGACATAAAATCCCATCCAACACCTGCATACTTAAATTTATACCACAACCTTTTTGTTCCACATGATCTAAAAAATGCACACCCTGCACACTGTGACAAAAAAAACCAATATTTTGCTGTCTGCAAAGAAAAGACAAAAAAGATTCACCATCATGGCCAAAAGGAGGATGACCTATATCATGTCCGAGAGCTATTGCCTCTATTAAATCTTCATTTAAACATAAAAAACGGCCTATAGTTCTTCCTATTTTGGATACAAGCTGAACATGCAACACTCTATGAGTAATATGATCATTTTTAATAAGATAAAAAACCTGGGTTTTATCAATATATCTTGTGTAAGCAAGAGAGTTGAGAATTCTGTCAGAATCAATTGAAAATGCAGACCTGTAATCTATATTATCTCTTTTATTGTTTTCTTCAAATCTGCGAAAAGCATGAGAGCTTAATGTTGCATGGTGTATAAGAGATTTTCTCTCTTTTCCCTCAGATAATTTTTTTAAAAAATCTAATTTCTGATCATTATATCTCTTCATTATATCTCTTCATTATATCTCTTCATTATATCTCTTCATTATCAATCATTTTTTCCATAAGCTTATGATAATTTATTCCAGCTTTTCTAAATCCCTCCTTACCATACTTCATATTTGCTTCAATAACATAATAACGATTTTTGCTTTTTATTATATCTATTCCTACATCATTCCAGCCACATTTTTTTGCTGTATAAAGTGCAAGATCTAATGCCTGGTCTGGTACATCAGCAAGACTAACCATCCCACCCTGAGCTATATTACTTCTAAATTCACCTTTTTTTGCTATTCTCCAGTAAGCATGTGCAACACTATCCCCTATTATCACAACACGAATATCCCTGTCTGATTCCAAATATTCCTGGATATAGGCTGCATGGGTCATTTTTTTATATGACTCCAGTTCATTTTGATTTTTTATTAAAAAAACACCTCTTCCGAGAGCAGAACCTTTTGGAATTTTTGCAATAAAAGGAAATTTAAAATAATCAGTTATTCTTTTTTTCTGGTTATTTCCATAAAATATTTTAGTTTTCGGATGAGATATTTTAAGTACATTAAAAAGTGCTGTCTGTTTAATTTTATCCTGAACAAATCTATAAGTCTGACAACTTGGAAAAATTTTTTTCCCCATAGCATCAAAAATATCTGCATAAAATACAGAAGGGTAATAGATCTTTACTGCTTTAAATATCAGCTGTCTGTTATCAGGTAAATAATTGGAAAAATCAGGTAAAACACCTAATGTTATTACATTCGTACATTTGATCAGTCTTTTTTCAAGAGCCACATTTTTTTTAGGTTTAATCAATTTATTCTATGTTTTGGGTTTGGGTATTCACATTTTTTTTAATACAAATTTTGAAGGTGATACATTAACATTTACCCAGCAACGTCTGACATCAAGTAAAATTTCAACTCTGTTTTTACCCGATATAAGCAGTTTTGCTGGAAGAATAAAACCATCAATATTAACTGTTTTTACAAATACAGCTCCATAGATAAATTTTTTCTTTTTATACTGCTCTTTTTTATATGCATTACCAAAATCATCGTTAAAATAGATTTTTTCACTTACCTTTCCTCTGCATTTTTTAAGCAAAATGTTTTTTTCTTTATTTGTTTTATTTTCAACAAAATTAGCAGAATCATATTCACAACAGGGAATAATACCTGATAAAAGCTTAATTAAATCATCTGCATAAATATCTATTTTTAATAACTTGTAAAGATTGGGGTTTTTCCTTCTTTTTCGAGAAAATTTATGCTTGTAAAATGCACCGAGATCCATATAAAAATATTTACCATCAGCTGCTATTCTTGCAGCAGGCTGACCTGATATCATCAATATTTCTATTCTAAGTTTATCAGGACGCAAAAAAAGCCAGGCTATTTTAAAACTCTGGGACATCCCTTTTTTATCTGTTATTTTTATTTTCCCGATACCTTTAGCTGATTGCAGGTCTTTATTAACATATGCAATCTGTAAAAGTTTATTTTTTACTTCTTGCTCTATCGGAATCTTTTTTTCACAAGGAGATAAAATTGCACACCCATAAAAAAAAAGCAGGGAAAATAGCATAAGACCATTACTTATTTTTCTATTCATTTTTTTACAGACCTGATCTTTTCTTTAAGATCAGGGTTTTCCTCTGTAGAATATTTTAGAGCTTTTTTATAATATGTGAGGGCTTTTTTATAATTTTTTACAGCATAAAACAGATCGCCCAAATGTTCTAAAAGTATAGGGTCGGAAGGGACATCTTTTACCGCTTTTTTTAAATATATTTCAGCTTTTTTATACATACCCTTTTTGTAATACAACCATCCTAAACTATCTGTAATATATGGATCATCAGGTTTGTATTTTAAAGCTTTTATTATTAATTTTTCAGCCTCGTCATACCTGATACCCATATCAACATAAGTATAACCAATATAATTAAGTGCACTGGCATTTTCAGGCTCAACTGACAATATTTTTTTCATCTGTTCTAAGGATTTTTCCTTTTTCCCCCATTTATCATATAAAACACCTAAAGCAAATAAAACTTTTGTGTTTTCAGGATCTGATTTTAAAGCTTTTTTTAGGGCTTTTTCAGCTTCTTCAAACTGCTTTAGTTCCTGGTGAAATAAACCAAGATACACAAGATATTCAATATTTCCAGGAGCATTTTTAAGTAATTTTTCTATTATAACAACGGCTTCTTCATATTTTTCTTCACCTTTTAATAAAAAAGCAATATTTAACATTGAAAATTCATAAAGATTAGAATCCGCATCTACCTTTTTATAATGTATGACAGCTTTTTTAACATTACCCTCCTGTGTATAAGCCAAAGCCATAGTATAGTGTATTTTAGATTTATCAGATGTTTTTTCCAATAACTGTTTTAAAATAATAACAGCATCATTATTTCGCTTATTATTTATTAATCTCTTCGCTACTATTTTTAACACATTATCTGTATCATTCAGACTTTTTCCTATAAGCATATCAAAATACTTTTGTGCTTTTTTAAGATCACCTGTTCTTTTATAACTAAGTCCTAATTCAATTAAAGCATTAATATTATCTGGATAAAGCTTTAACAAGTCATTACAAATTGAAACAATCTGTTTCTCATAATAAACATTTTTTTGTGATTTTCTATCACCTTTCTCATCAATCTCTTTTGTGTAAAGTAAAACAACTTCAAGACGCGGCTCTATAAGCTCAGGTGACAGCTGAATTGTTTTTAACAATGCTTTTTCAGCCTGCCTGAATTTACCTTGTTTTACATAAAGCTTTCCAAGAAAAAAATAAGCAGCATAAAACTGCGGATCTATTTTTAGACATTTTTTATATGTCTTTATTGCAGCATCATATTCATTTTTTTCATAATAAATATTACCTAACATCATAGCTACTTTCTTTTTTGTCGGGTCTATTTTTAAAACCTTTTCATAACTATCTATAGCTTTTTCATAATTCTTCATGCTTTTTTGAATATTTCCATATAAAATCAACCCTTCCACATAATTTTCATCAATTTTGAAAATTTCCTCAAGATTTTTTATGGATTCGGCAATATCATTGTTATACATATATAAAACAGCAAGTTCTTTTTTCAAAAAAGAAGATTTAGGATCATACCTTACAGACATATTCAATAATAAAATAGCCTGCTTTAAATTATTTTCGTTAAGCTTTACTTGTGAAAGAAGAAAATAATAATAAGGAGATTCTCCTGATCTTATCCTGAAAACCTCTTCTTTTTTTTGTGTTTGTTCTTTTTTTTGCTCTTGCTTCTGTTTTTCATCAGTCTGCATCTTGGATGTATCTGAGTTTAATAAACAACCCACTATAAAAATCAGAGTAAATATAAAAAAAATTAGTTTATAATATTGTTTTCCCATATAAAACAAATCCTAAATTAAGATAGTAAGATATTATCCTGCACGCAAATAACAAACCATATGATTTAATTTTAAGTTTTTCTTAGCTCAAAAAATAGATACAAAACACTAAGAAATATGGACAAAATTAAAACTAAACTATAACTATCCAATAGTTTAAAATAAATCAGCTTCATTGATTTTATTTACGGGATGTGAATTCTGGCATTTCATTTTTAAAAAAAAACTTAAACTTTTTTATTATATTATTTTCAACCTGCCTGACTCTTTCTCTTGAAATTTTATATTTATCCCCTATCTCCTGCAAAGTTACAGATGATTCAGAAAAGATACGACTGTTAAAAATTTCAAGCTCTCTATCTGAAAGAGTTTTTTTAAACTCTTCTATTTTTAGATGGAGCATATTTTTAAGTTCTTTGTTAGCCAGTTGATCCTCCGCAGATTCACCAGGTGAAGGCAAAAAATCTACTTTTCTTGTATTTGAATCTTCTTTTACAGGTGCATCAAGAGAAACATCCCAGCTATTAAGCCTCATATCCATATCTATAACTTCTTTTTCAGACACCCCAAGTCGTTCAGATAATAATTTTGGCTGTGGATCAAATCCGTTTTCTATAAGTTTTTGCTTTTCCTTTTTTAATTTAAAAAAAAGTTTTCTCTGACCCTGTGTAGTACCAATTTTTACAAGCCTCCAGTTATCCATAATAAATTTTAATATATAAGCCTTAATCCAAAAAGAGGCATAATATGAAAATTTTACATTTTTATATGGATTAAATTTCTTGACAGCCTGTACAAGACCAATATTTCCTTCCTGAATAAGATCCAAAAGATTTTGCATCCAAACCCTTTGAAACTCAATTGATATTTTAACAACAAGTCTTAAATTTGAAGTTACAAGAATATATGCTGCTTCAGAATCCCCTTCCAACTGAACTTTTTTACCTAATTCAACTTCCTGCTCTCTTGTTAGTAAACCATATTTACTTATTTCTGAAAAATACTGCTTAAGAGGATCATATTTTACAATATTTTTTTCAGAAGAGGAAACAACAGGCAACAGTTTTACCTTATTCCCCTTTTTTTTAGATGACTTAATTTTCATATGTTAATTATAAAAAATATATGTATTATTATGTATAAATGTTAACTTATACATAATAATAAAATTTGCATTGAGGTAACAGCCTGTCGAGCCATAACACTTTAAGATTCCTAACTCTATTCTACTATTTCAAAATTTACAACATTTTTATAAAATCACAAGATTAATCTTTAACAAATCAAGATATATAATTTTATTTATATCTTTTTTAAAAAAAATATGGACATATAAATTAGCATATGTTACAAAAATATTCTTTAGCGCCTGTAGCTCAGCTGGATAGAGCAACGGACTTCTAATCCGTAGGCCGGGGGTTCGAATCCCTCCAGGCGTACCATTAAAATTAAAGCTCTATAGGACATCTCCTGTAGAGCTTTTTAATTTTTGTGGGTTATTCATAATATCGAATTTCATCCCGCCTTAACGGGAATCTCAACAATTCGAATTTTGCTTGGCACGAAAATTAGCATTGTTATGTGTTCATATGCATTTCTCGAAATCTAATAGCTTTGTCAATTTCTCCACTTGGTGTCTTTTGTGTTTTCTTGATGAAGCCATGAGTAAAAATAATAGTATTATCACTTCCATAAAAATATAATAATCTGAATATTTTATCTTTAAGGCTTCCTCTTAATTCAAAAATATTATCTCTTAAATGTTTTGAAATATTTTCAGGTAAAGGGTTTTCATTATCTAAATAATCTAAAATCATTTTTTTTACATCAGTTATAACACTTGCCTTTTCATCACTTGTTAAAGAGTTAAAAAATTCTTCAATTTTATAATTACCATTTGTAGTGACAAAATCTACTTTGTGATTTTCAAATCGTTGTTGACAGAACAATATCAAATAGTTTGTGTCGTTATTTATTAAATAATCTAAAAAGTTATCTTTTGAATAAAAATTTCTAATACTATAATTATTGTTATTGTTCTTACATACAGATATTTCGTTATCAATAAAATTCGTGCTTGAAAAAGAAAGAACTAATTTGTCTCTTTCACATGATTCAGCAATTGAATATCCTGATTTTTTTGAAGTACATTTACAAATATATTCATCTGTATTTAGGTGTTTTGGATCAATGTCCCAAAATGGTTCTTTTTGTGTAAAAGACGCTAACACAGATTTAAACTTTGTAATTTTATCATTTGCCTTAATTTTTAAGATATCATGTAAAGATTTTTGTGTTGTCGGCTTAAAACTCCAAAGATTACTTATTTTTGATATTTCAAACTGATTATTAAGTATTATTACCTGGTACATCTTTATTATGTCTATCAACGAAAGTGCAAAATCATCAATAGAATTAAATTGTTCATGTAGAGAAAGTTCATTAATCAAAATTTGCATATGCTATAATCCTAATAATTCATTAAGATCATCATCGAATTGATCAAATAAGCCATCTTGATTATTCTCAATTTGACCAAATTCATTTATATTGATCTTAATAGAATTGCTAAGCTCATTTTTTAGCTCAAAAAAATGGATTACAACACTTGCTTGTGAAATATTTTTTTTATAAATATTTTTTCTAAGACCATTGAAAATATGATCGCTGTGAGATTCTATAATAAGTTGTATTCCAAAATTAGCGATAAATACAAAAAAATCTGTAACTTTCGATTGAGCTTTGGGATGAAGATGTATTTCAGGATTTTCCAATATAACCAAATCATTTTTTTTAGAAGATAAACAAATTATTAATACACTAATAATATAACTAACACCGGATCCAATATTTGATGGCCTCAATTTTCGTGATCCATGATGTGAATACTGCACCTTAACTCTATCAGTACCAATAATATCCTCTGTAGAAATTTCTGTGTTTAATATGTATTTCAACCAATAATTAAGCTGATTTTCTAATGTAACACTGGAATTATCTTTAACAAGATTATCATCTAAAGGATTTGATTTATTTTTCTCAAAAAAATCAAACACATATTCTCCGAACACACCATATTTATCTGTCTGGCCAAGATTTTTATCATATATATCTTTTACTCCAATTCTGTCAGCGGATAAATAATGGATATGTTTATTCTTGTAATCAAGTAGTTGACTAATATTGTTGTTATTTTCGATGACATCACTTACACACCTATTATCTTCTTCTTTAAAACTACATGACACTTTCTGACTGTCTTTTGTTACTTCAATTAAAAATTCTTTAGAATTTTTAATAAAGTTTCTTGCTTCAACAAAATCTCCTACCGAAACCAAATGACCATTTAAAGGAGATAAATTACTTGATGTTATCGTTTGAGATAAAAGAAGAAGTGCTTGAATAAAACTTGATTTTCCGCCAGAATTCACACCT
Organism: Desulfobacteraceae bacterium; assembly: GCA_030642545.1. Classification (GTDB taxonomy): domain Bacteria; phylum Desulfobacterota; class Desulfobacteria; order Desulfobacterales; family DAOWNP01; genus DAOWNP01. The sequence goes on from DAOWNP010000009.1 coordinate 16,260, forward strand.
GTTAAAAGAGTTAGATTTGATAAATCAAAATATTTCTCATCAAAACATTTGAATCCTTTTATGTATATTTTATCAATCATTTCTAACCTCATTTATTATATTTCGTACTAATTTGTCTACAGCATTAAACCTATGAATAACACTAACAGAACTATCTGTACTTCTTGTTAAAGATTTGTAAAAATCAGAATTTTTCTCTTCTTTTAAATGATTAATTTTTTTCTTTATTTCTTTTTTGTTGTTTTGAATTGTTGCTTCATCAATTTTAACAAAGAAATAAAACAATACTTCAAACAAATACATATTGATAGGTCGCTTTTTTTCTGTTTTAGAAGTTAATCTGAAACAATTATGATCAAATATAATATTTAATTTTTTTAAACTATTTTCAAAAGCATTTTCAATATTAATCAAATCTTGTTTGTTAGCATTATTCATAAATTCCATTACTTTTGCTAAAAAATCATCAATATCACTTTTATATTCTATTTTTTTATTCTTATCGTTTGTTAATAAATTTTCACGCCATAAATAAAAAGCAATAGCACGTAATATTACATACTTATCCTTCATTCTTGTGTTCTTTATTGAATTGTTTGTGATTTTTTTAAATATTTGTAATTCAGATAATTTTTTTAAAATTTCTGTTGCTTTACCCTGATAAAGTGCATTTCTCATTTCTTGTTTATTTAATTGGGTGCCTGCTCTATTAACTCTTTCAAAAATATCAAATTTTATTCTATCTGGAGTAAGTGGTTTAATGACATTTATTTGCAGTTGATAATCTTCTATATCAGCTCTTTCTTTTAGAGATAATATGTTTCCTTTTTTTTCAGCATCAAAATAAGTATTCTCAAATTTTTTTAATATTGTTAGATCTTTTAAATAAAACTTATTGTTCATAAAATCGAAAAAAGCAGTTAAACGCTGTCGTCCATCAATTACAACTAAACCACCTTGTTTGTTTTCAGCTAAGTAAATCATGGGCAGTGGAATACCCATGAGTATTGATTCTATCAATTCCCGTTTTTGCTTAACACCCCAAACATCTTCTCTTTGAAAATCAGGATTTAATATAATAGTCTTATTTTTATCATATTTTCTTTTTATCTGAAAAATTGACAATTGTATTTTTTCAATTTTTATATTTTCTAAGGGATAAATATTTTCAGGGCTTGAATCTTTTGATGGATCAAGAGTATCTTCTCCTTCAATATCTTTATTAGGTTCCAAATTTTTCATAAATCCCTTTGTCTGGTATTATTTTTACACATAACTAATAGCGTTTTATCTATAATCCCGCATCTTAAAAATACACTAAAGCATATGGATTTGATGATCATTTTAAATATGCTGCCTTTATCGCAGCATGCACTTTTTCACTGTACACTCCCTTGAACAGACCTCGTAAAATTGGCCATTTTTAAGAGCATAAATTAGACAGTATGTCCGGCAGTTTTTGCGTGCAATTCAACATATTGGCACAATGCCTTTTTC
>DAOWNP010000291.1 GCA_030642545.1 Desulfobacteraceae bacterium
GATAAAAAAAAGTATAATTCAGGCTTTTTTGCTCGTTCTATTGAAAGTTCCAGTTCATTTAAATATATATTCTTTTTTTTTAATGGCTTTCGTATGTGTAAAAAATATAGTTCCACAGGAGAAATATTAAAACAAAAGGGTTTATTATCCGAAACTGCTATTGACAAAGCACTTGATAATCAAAAAAAATTAAAAACTATGCGTGTTGGTGAAATACTAAAAGAAAAAAATGAATTATCTGCTGACAATATAGAACAAACAATTGCCAATTCTAATAAAACATTGCAAACACGAAACTTAAGAGTCGGTGATCTCTTAATTGAAGAAAATCTTGTAACGAGACAGCAGGTCGATGAAGCTCTTTCCAGTCAAAGGCAAGGTGAAAAGAAGAAGATTGGAGAATTGCTTGTTGAATGTAGTTTTGTTACAGAAGAACAGGTGCTTGGTGCATTAGCAACCAAGTTTTGTATGCCATACTCAGAAAAACTTGATGTTATTCCAGATACTAAGTTGTTGTCAGCATTACCTAAAGAATTGATTTACCGGTTAGAAATATTTCCTGTAAAAGTTACAAAAAACTCTCTTGTTGTAGCTATTTCAAGACCAACAGATCCTGCTATTGGTGATTTTATAAGATTTTCTACAAAAAAGAAAATTGAGTTTGTTGTTACTACATCAAAAAATATTTTATGGGCAATTGAAAAGTATTATCCAAGAAACAAAGTTGTTTTATCAGAGCTTATAGATAAGCCAGACGATATAATTCAAGAAGTTGAAGAAGATAGTTATTCAAATGTTAATGAAACTGATTCTAAAATAATAACACTGGTTAATAAAATACTCTTTGAAGCTTATCATGACAGGGCATCGGATATTCATTTTGAACCGGGCCAGGGGAAAAACCTTCTAATTCGATATAGAATTGACGGAATATGTACTGAGATGTACAAAATACCTCATGGCTATAGCAAGGCTTTGACATCCAGAGTAAAAATTATTGCAAATCTGGATATTGCTGAACATCGTCTGCCTCAAAGCGGAAAAATTCTTTTAAAAAATAAAGGTTTAAAAATTGAATATCGTGTTGAAATTACCCCAACAGTAGGAGGTAATGAGGATGTTGTATTAAGGATTTTGTCTGCTGCAAAACCTTTACCTATAAAAAAAATGGGTTTTTCATCAAGGAATATAATTGAATTTGAAAAAATACTAAAAAAACCTTATGGTCTTATTCTTTGTGTAGGTCCTACAGGATCGGGTAAAACAACTACTCTTCACTCTGCATTAGGTTATATTAATAATCCTGAAGTTAAAATATGGACAGTGGAAGATCCTGTGGAGATTACGCAGGAAGGATTAAGGCAGGTACAGGTTTATTCAAAAATAGGTTTTACTTTTTCAAAAGCCTTACGTTCTTTTTTAAGGGCAGATCCTGATGTTATCATGGTTGGTGAGATGCGTGATTCTGAAACAGCTCAAATTGTTATTCAGTCAGCTTTAACCGGTCATTTGGTATTATCTACTCTTCATACTAATAGTGCTCCTGAAGCCATAACAAGGCTTATAGAGATGGGAATAGATCCTTTGCATTTTTCAGATGCATTGCTTGGTGTGCTGGCACAAAGGCTTACACGGCAGTTATGCAGTTATTGTAAAAAATCTTATCATCCTGATTATGATGAATATATGCAGCTTGTGACAGATTATGGAAAAGAACAATTTGAAAAAGATATCTCATTGCCTTATAAAGATAATTTGGTTTTGAATAGAGCATCCGGGTGTGAGCAATGCAATCAAACTGGTTATATAGGTCGTATAGCAATTCATGAACTGTTAATTGGTACTAATGAAATTAAATCAGCTATAAAAAAAAGACTGCCATCAGAAGAACTTTTTGAAATTGCCTTGAAAAACTCTATGAAAACTTTGAGGATGGATGGTATTAGCAAAGTTTTTCAAGGGGCTACAGATTATCATCAGGTACTAAGAGTTTGTATTTAATATTTATTTTTTTTGCATGATTGATTTTAAACATATAAAATGATAAAAAATACGATTTTAACAAAATATTTTACAAAAGGTGTTTTATTTGACAGTCAGAATGTCTGAATTTTTACAAAAAAGTATTGTTATTTCCGGTAAAAAAGTTCATGGTCGTCTATTTCTTGCTCCTATGGCAGGACTTGGGCATATTGCTTTAAGAGAGATGATATCAGAATATGGCGGTTTTGGTCTGCTTTTTTCCGGCATGTGTAGTGCAAAAACAATTGTTCATGAAAATAGATTTAAATCATCGGTTTTTAGCTGGAGAGATCAGGAATTATCTTCTCTTGTTTGTCAGCTTTTTGGTAATTCACCTGAAATAATGGCTGAAGCAGCAAAACGTATTGAAAATGAAGGTTTTTTTGGGATTGATCTTAATTTTGGATGTTCAGTTATGCCTATCTGCAAACAAAACTGTGGTGCTGCTCTGCTAAAAGATCTGTCTCTTTGCCGGAAAATAGTTACATCTGTCAGAAAAGCAGTATCCGTTCCCATATTTATTAAATTTAGAACAGGCTGGGAAGATAATCCTCATATGGCTGTTAAAGCAGCAAAAATATTTGAGAATGCCGGAGCAGATGCTTTGGTTTTTCATCCACGGGTTGCACCAGATAGAAGAACACGTCCTCCTAAATGGGAATATATAAAAATGGTGAAAGATGCTGTTTTGATCCCTGTTTTTGGAAATGGTAATGTTATGGACAAAAAAGACTGTAAAAAGATGATAAATACTACAGGTTGTGATGGTGTATCTTTAGGTCGTATTGCTGTTGTCAAACCATGGATATTTGCAAGCTTAACAAATAATTTTGTGCCAGATACAGGTACTTACTTAAATTGTTTTATTAATATGGCAAATCTTTTTGAAAAACATTTTGAATCTGTAATTTGTGTGAAACTGTTTAAAAAGTTTGCAAGATATTTTGCAGCTAATTTTTGTTTTGGTCATAGTCTTTATACTGGTATTACCAGGGCAGACAATATAGCAGATATAAAAAATAATATTTCAAATCACCTTGTTCCCCTACCTGAAATTGCATTAACTCCTAATATGAATATGTTGATGTGATAAAACTTGACAATTTTCTAAAATGAGCATTATCATATTATTTAGTATTAATTTAAACAGGGCGAGTTACTCTGTTTAAAAAATTATTTATGCAGATATGGAGAAAAAAATTATGACACAAAAGCAGCAGGGTATAGGCATTACATCCAGCCCTGACCAGACAAAAAAACCTGATCCAGACGCTTCTTTGAAAAAAACTTTGGGAAAAATAAAACAAAAATTTCTTATAATGAGTGGAAAAGGCGGGGTAGGCAAAACAAGTGTTACTGTTAATATAGCCTTTGCTCTTGCTAATCTTGGATATAAAGTAGGTATAATGGATGTTGATATACATGGGCCTGATATA
>DAOWNP010000266.1 GCA_030642545.1 Desulfobacteraceae bacterium
GACAAGCAGGCATAACAATGCATTCCAAAGGACAAGCAGGAGAAGTTATTTTGTCCAAATTGTTTTAACTGTTTTTTTAAACAATCCTTTTAAACGATTTCTCGATATTTATAGTTTCCCATTTTAGAATGACCGGCCGGCCATGGGGACAGTTTAGAGGATTTTTACACTTTTCAAGATCGTTTAAGAGAGCTCTTATTTCAGGTTCTTTAAGAGAATCTCCTGCTCGTATTGCTCCGTGGCAGGCCATTATTTTTATACAACTGTCAAAGATGGTATCAAAGCAATTTGCTGTCTCAAACTCTTTGTAACTTTCTATTATCTCCATGATCAGCTTCTCTGCTTTACAGTTTGAAATAATAGCTGGTACAGATCTGATTACAAAGCTGTTTCCACCAAAAGGTTTTATTTCAAGACCAATCTTATTTAATTGAGGTAACAGCTTTTCCATAATTTTAGCTTCTGTAAAGTTAAAATGTATGGTTTGAGCAAATAAAAGTCTTTGTGTCGGAAGTTTTGAAGATTTCATACGGGTTTTTATTTTTTCGTACAGAATTCTTTCGTGTGCTGCATGTTGATCTATTATAACAATTCCCTTGCTGTCTTCACATACAATATAGCTGTTTTTAAACTGTCCTATTATTTTAAGATTTAAAAGATCGGTTTTTTCCCATAATACAGCTTGCTGATTTTTTATCTGTCTGTTTTGAAACTGAAGATTTTCATAATCTGGTTTTTCTTTTTTACGGGGACCAAAGTAATCGGTAAATGATGCTACAGGTGTGTTATCAGCATTGGAGTCATTTGTTGTATATGTATTATCAATATTGGAATCGTTTGTTGTATATTCAGTCTCTTTGCTATATAAACTGGGCTGCTGTTTTTCATGGTTTTTATGACTGATATCTGTATTTTGGAAAACATTATTAAAATTAGATTCTTTTGTTTCCTCTGTTTTTGGAAAAAGATTATGCTTTTTCAAAGTATTTTCTTTATTTAATCTGTCCCATCCGATAGTTACAGCGTTTGTTACAGCAGCATAAACATTTTTAAAATCTGAAAATCGTACTTCCTGTTTTGAAGGGTGAACATTGACATCTACTTTATCTTTGGCTGTGTTAATGAAAATAACTGCCATTGGAAAAGCAGATTTCATCAGTTTTGTACCATAAGCTTTTATAAGAGCGTGTTTTATACCTCTGTCTTTTACAGGTCTTTTGTTTGCATAAATATATATTTTGTTTGTTGTATTTCGGGTGAGATTTGGCGTGGATATATATCCTGAGACATTAATGTCAGCATACAGATGTTCGATTTTAATAAAATTATTTATATTGTTTACACTTAAAACAGCAATTATACGGTCTGAAAGGTTTTGGGCTTTTTGCCAATGATAAATAAGCCGGTTGTTGTGATAGAGTTCAAACTGAACTTCCGGCCATGCAAGTGCAATAGAAGCTATTGTTTCAAAAATATGTCCTGCTTCTGTATTAACTGTTTTTAAAAATTTTTTTCTTGCAGGAGTATTATAAAAAAGGCTGGAAACACTAATCATAGTTCCTTTGGGCGCTCCAGTCTCTGTAACATTTTTTATTTTCCCGCCGTAAACCTCAATTTTTGTTCCTGTATCAGATTGTTCATATCTCGTAGTTAATGTAAATTTTGATACAGAGGCTATACTTGGCAAAGCTTCACCGCGAAAGCCAAGAGTGCTTATTGAAAAAAGATCGTTATCTGAATATATTTTGCTGGTGGCATATCTTTCCAAAGAGAGCAGAGCATCATCTTTTTCCATTCCAGTGCCGTTATCTGAAATCTGTATTAAAGATTTTCCGCCTTGAACTATTTTTATGGTGATTTTACTGCTTTTAGCATCTAAAGAGTTTTCAACAAGCTCTTTTACTATAGATGCCGGTCTTTGAACTACTTCACCGGCAGCTATTTTGTTTGATAAAATTTCAGGAAGAATTTTTATTTTTTGCATTATACCTGTAACTCAAAGTTTCAGTTTTTAAAAAAATATACAATATTTCAATATCAATTATTTAACAACTAAACTTTCAGTAACCTCCGGTTAGAATTTTACATGAGGAAAGTTTATTTGTTTTTTGCAATTTCCTAACCGGACACTACTGCTAAACTTTATATTTAAATAGGTACAGCTTAATTAAATTATTTTTATCTTTTTACTATTAGCGTAACAGCTTCTCCTCCACCAAGACAAAGAGAAGTTAAGCCTGTTTTTTTATTTTGTTTCTTCATCTCATAAAGAAGTGTTACAAGAAGACGACAACCGCTGGCTCCTATTGGATGACCTAAAGCAACACTCCCTCCATTAACATTAACCTTTGAAGGATCTATTTTCAAAACCTTATTTATAGCAAATGAAGTTCCACTAAAAGCTTCATTTATTTCAAACAAATCAACATCATCGAGAGAAATACCTTCTTTTTCAATACATTTGGGAATAGAATAAATTGGAGCCATTAGTACATGCTTCAGATCAACTCCATATGAGCACTGAGCTCCTATAGTTGCAAGAATTTCACATCCCAGTTCAATAGCTTTATCTTTTGACATAACAACAACTGCAGCAGCACCATCACTTATAATTGATGCATTACCGGCAGTTCCAACACCATCTTTTTTAAATGCCGATTTCATTTTTGACATTTTATCATAATTTGTTTCCTGGGGACATTCATCTATACTAAATAGAATTGAGTCCCCTTTTCTCTGAGGTATTTCAACAGGAATAATTTCATCATTAAATTTTCCGTTTTTAATAGATTCCATTGTGCGTTTATATGATTCAACTGCAAATTTATCCTGATCTTCTCTTGAAATATCCCATTTTTCAGAACAAATTTCATTTGACATCCCCATATGAAAATCATTTACAATATCCCATAAACCGTCATGAATCATATGGTCTTCAATTTTACCCGGTCCCATTCTCATTCCAAATCGCACTTTTTCCATATAATATGGAGCATTTGACATTGATTCCATACCACCTGCAACAATAATATCAGCATCTCCTGCCTTAATTGCCTGAGCTGCCAACATTACAGTTTTAAGACCTGATCCGCATACTTTATTTACTGTAATGGCTTCAACTTCCCATGGTAATCCTGCAACAATTGCTGCCTGTTTTGCCGGATTTTGTCCACTTCCGCAAGGAAGAACTATTCCCATTATACATTCATTGATCTCTTCCTTTTTTATTCCAGCTCTTTTTACAGCTTCCTTAATTACAATTCCACCTAATTCAGTTGCTTTTATTTTACTTAAAAAACCACCAAAACTTCCAAGAGGAGTCCTTACAGCACTGACGATAACAACTTCTTTCATTTTAATAATCCTTTGTTTATAAATTTTTATATTTATTATAATTATAGTTTAAGTGTGGGGTGTCTAAAAAACCCAACTTTAGAGCTACTTTTTTTTGCTCAGTTTTTAGACTTGGTAATATTAACTTAAATACTTATCTATAATATGTTTATAGCAAATAAAAGAGGTTCAAAAAAAAGAGCAAAAAAAATTGATTGATTTAAACGCCCCAGTTTAAGTGTATAGTTGATCTTATAATCCACACCTTTTATTTACTCAACCAATTAATAAATATATTCCAAGACCAAGGATATGATTGTCATAAGCGTTTCTGCATAAACATTTACAACTTTTTGAATATATCTTTTAAGCCTATACTCAATAGCTTCACCTGTTCAGGAAACTGAGTTTTTGATAAGAAACTGTGAACAAAAATCAACGCTATTTTTTGTATCTGGTATATCAACAGGTTGCCTGCGGAATGAAAATTTCTTCCTCGTTCAAGGCTAAAAATCAATTTAACCACAGGCATACTTAATTGTATTTTCTGGATTAAATTTATTTTTTAACGCAGAAATTGGATAAATTAGCATTTTGCATGCGCCTGTCAAGCTTTATGGCAGCAGCCTGCCCCAAC
>DAOWNP010000092.1 GCA_030642545.1 Desulfobacteraceae bacterium
GGGAATGGATAGTTAAATGCATTTTTAAAAGGGAAATCTCTGTTTTTTGTAAAAACTTTATAGCATTTTGATTGTGGAGTTGCATTAAAATCGCCTGTTAAAATTACAGGGTATGATAAGGATAAAGGATAGCCTGACATACGTTTTAATATAAATTTAGCTGTTTGAGTCTGAATATTTTCATCAAAATCAAAATGGGTGTTTAGACATATAATTTTTACATTTTTTTTTTCAAACAATCCCATTGTACATTGCCTTGGCCATTTACTGTTTATAAGACGGCTTGGGATATCAGGGGTGTATGATAAAAAAAAGTGGTCATATTTAATGCACGACCATTTTTTTTTGTAAAAAATTATATTGTTTTGCCAGAATTTTGGTGCATTGTTCCTTTGACCTATAAACTGGTATCCAGGTAGTTTTTCTTTTAAAAAATCAATCTGAAAATTATTTGCTTCCTGGAAAAAATAAAAATCAGCACAATAAGTATTAAAAAATTCAGCGAAAAATTTTTTCCTGTTATGCCAGCCGTTTTTTCCATCGTCTGCAAGCCCAAATCTGAGATTTAAAGTTATAAGTGAAATCATTATAAATAAATTATTTACAGTTATTCTATTTGTTTAGTTTTAATTTCATACACGTTTCTCAAAATAGATGATAAGAGGAAAATTATAATAAGTAAATCTTTATTAGAAAAAACATAAATATTACAGAGAGAATTAGTAAAATATGTTTGATTTTATCTGCCGTTCCTATTATCTTACAGCTCTTACAAAGCCACATTGATTCAGTTGCTTTTGGATTTTACCTGTATAGAGATTTTGATCTGTTGTAATTATATTTGCTTTTTTATTCCATCCTTTTGAAAACATTTCAGATGACCAGTACCAGGCTGCTTTGGTTTTTGGAAAAAAAGGTTTGTTTTTATATATTACGACAAGCTCACTTGTTGTAGGTAATCTCCAGTCGCTATAACCTCCGGTTTTTAATTGTTTTACATAGAAGGCTGATGTTTCATAGTCTATGCATTTGTTTAAATTAGCAAAAGAGTCTAAAAGACACCACATAAGACCTGTTTTTGTATCAATAACAGTAGTGTTGTTATTACTGATTTTATAGCGTGACCCTGTTTTTTTTATAAGAGTAATAAATTTTTTGGTTTTAAGTCTAATACGTTTTTTTTCTTGTCTTATTTCAGCTAATTTTAGTTTTTCTCTGTAATCTTTATCTTTTTTTAATTTTATTTTTTTGAGAAGCCTTTTTTTTTCTTTTTGGAGATCTTTTAAAATCTCTTTTGCTATTTGTAAGTTGTCATCAGTTTTATTTTCTTTTATGGCTTTTTCAACTGCTTTTATTCTTCTTGAAACAGGATTGACAGGATTCATAGCATATGTAAGTGTCTCTTCCCACCTGTGTTTTGAGCTGATTTTTAAATTAAGTCTTTTTATTTCGTATAAAATCTTTTTTTTCTCAGTGGTTTCTGAATTTAACTTTAAATAATCAAATAAAATATCTCTTGCACTAACTATATCATTTCTTTCCTCTTTTTCTTTGACTTGAATATATAATATTTCATATGCTTTTTTATATTTAAGTTCATCTAAATAAGATATAATATCAGTTCTATGTTTTGAGTCATTAAATTCTAAAAGGTAATTATTACACAGATTTATGCAAAGATCCCAGTCTTTTTCCAGAATACATTTTTTAATCTGAGTTTTGATTTCATCATAATATTCATTTGGTATTTCAGATAATAATTTTTTGACTTTTATAGAATATTTGCCGTTGGGGTGAGTGAGAATATAAGCTTTATATAATTTTTTTTTTTTTAGAAAATCATTTTTTTTAGTATTAATCAGTTTGTCATAATCAAACTTATCACTAACAAGATATGTTTCAGACATTTTTTGCTTAAACATATCGTTTTTTGGATCATCAGGATATTTGTTGATATAATTTCCATAGATTGTATTTGCTCTTGATTCATACATAGTATCTTTTGGTAAATTATTAATAGCAGTTAATACATAATTGTAATCTTTTTCATGTATCTGTTTTTTTATCTCTTTGATTTTATTTTTTGCATTTTCTGTAAATTTGTTTTTTTTATGAGAGATAATATAATTTACAAACAGTTTTTCCATTTCCGATAGATTTTTTTGGAGACCTGCTTTTTTTAAAATTTTTTCATATTCATATTGTTGTATTTTAGGTTTTATCAGATTATCCCAGGATAATATTATAGATACAGTAAAAATAGCTATAATAAATCCCAAAATTAAAGGAATTGATAGTTTTTTCTTTTTTTTTAAGGATTCCCTGGTACTTTCAGGTGTCTTATTGATATTCTTATCTTCTTTTTCGTTTTCTTCTTCTTCAAAGAAATCACTTATTGTAGATATTGTGATTTCTTTGAAAGGTTCTTTAGATTCTTTTGAACTATTTTGTTTGTCTGCTTTTTTTTCATCTTTGATTTTAAGTGCTTCCATTAAGATAGTCATCAGCGGTATTTGTATCTCTTTTTTTTTCTTTTTAACCGCTTTTTCTATTTCAATGGTGGTATTATCCCAGCTTATTATTTCGTATGCTGCTTTTTCACCGCTGAGTTTTTTTGTTTTAGCTGCAATAAGATTTCCGGAAATAATATAAAGGTATCCCTGTTTGGAAGGAGTTTTTATTTTAAGAGTGCATGTTGTTTTATCCATTTCTGACATTTGCAGAAATGCTGTGAGGCTTATACCATGAATTTCTCCTCCTACAGTCGATGTGAGTAAATCCTTAATTTTTTTTTGCAGGTTTTTTTCATCTATGGGTTTTTTAAAAAGGTATCTATTAAATATTTTTTTTAATTTTTTAATAATCTCTGGTGAATTTGATTCATATATAACAAATATTGTAGTTTTAGGTGAATTTTTTATAACATATAATAGTTCATTGAGTACCTGTAATGTTGGTTTGTTGATATCTACGATAAGAAGCTTAGCTTCAATTTTAGGTAAAGCTGATTTGATTTTAGTTAGGTCTTTAGCTGTAACTATCTCGTATTGTTTGTTTATATAATTAAATGTTTTGGTTATTATATCTAATGTATCTTGATTAATATTTACTAATAAAATTTTTTTCATAAAAAATAAAATCCGTAAATGTCAGGTTGCAGCTTTTAGAATACTCTTAACAATAATTTTACATGGAAAACTATAATTATTAATTAAAAAAAAAATGAGCTTTGATAATTTTGTATTACCGAATGTTTTCTTAATTATTATAGCTGGTAATAACAAAATATATGCGATAAGTTATGAAGCAGAAATCTTATCTGTTGACAGGCGACTGCAAAACACTAATTTATCCAAATTTCTGCCTTGAACACAGAAGAAATTTTCATTCTGCAGGCAACCTTCTTCTAAGTAACTAAATTAATTTTTTCAATAATTTAAGTTACTTATAGGATCGGTTTCAGCACGGCTGAGTGGGACGCTGTCAAACAAAAAATATCTACAGTTGTCTGCGCAAAAAAAAGTCTATAAAAAATTTAATTTTATATTTGAGTTCAGTGGTGTCCGGTCAGGAAATTGCAAAAAACAAGTAAATTTTCCTCTCGCAAGATTCTAATTAGACACTACTGATTTGAGTTCTATTGATTTACTTAGAATCAAAAAGCGTGCCGGATTTTAATGTAATTGCCCTAAGCAAAAGGGTTGACATTGTTATGCCTGAAACTATAATGATTATTATAGTCTTTTGCTTAGGATTCGCCTAACCCATCAACTTAGCCATAGCATATATAAAGTATATTGAAATGAGCATTGTGATAAATAGAAATATACCAGTTAACACAAAATATAGTATTCTTTTCGGAGGTCTGCGGCTTCAGATAGGTTGGCTTTTCTTCAGTATTGGACTATGCTTTTTTTGGGGTGTTGCTCTAAATGCAGATATATCCTTTTTGTATTTTACAGGTAATATCATAACTGTAGAAGGAATTGCAACCGATTCATTTGAAACTAACGTATCATACGATGAAACTCCTGTGTATGAAAATCACTATAAATTTACAACTAAAGAAGGAGCAGAATTTGAAGATTTTTCATACTACCAAGGTCAATATATTAAAACTGGGGAAACAATAACCATTGAATACCCAGAAGGTAAACCACAATACTCAAGAATTAAGGGGATGAGAAGACAGGCCTTTGGACCAGTAGCACTTTTTGTGGTAATCATCCCTATGTTTGGTTTATTGATTATATTTTTTTGTATAAAAAAATATCTGCATGTAATAAGGTTACTTAAAAATGGTGAGCTGACAAAAGGAAAGCTCATTTCTAAGGTTCCTACAAATATCAAGGTTGATGAGCAAACAGTATATAAACTAAAATTTAGTTTTAAAGATAAGACAGGAAATAAATTTAATGTTTCAGAAAAAACTCATCAAACTCATTTTCTTGAAGATGATGATGAAGAAAGTTTATTGTACATGCCAGATAATCCAGAATATGCTATTCTGATAGATTCTCTGCCTAAATATTTATCATTTGATGAAAAAGGAAATATACAATCAATTTCAATATTTAAACTTCTTCCTCTGTTAATTCTTCCATTACTAACTTTGGTTGGACATGGCTCGTACTTTGTTATTAAATTTATCATATAAATGCAGGTCATTCAATTTTATCGTACATTCCGTGCCAAAGTATGGAAACAGTTGATAACACTGCATTATTACAAATTTGTAATAAAAAAAACGAACAAAAATTAAAAAAATTAATCTTTCTATTGCATAACATAAAAAATTAACATATTGTTTTTACACGGAATTTTTTTTGTGATTTCAAAAAAATTACGAAAAAATTAATTGGAAATTTACATTCTTTGATGTGCGGAATATAAGTTTTATAGCAGGAATTTCCCCAAATCCATGTGCATGCTTGCGGAAATTATTTAATCCTTGTTCATTATTTTAACACAATTTTAACTCTATCCTCACATATTCCTAACATTTCGAATCTATATTCTTAACAAAAATTGAATTAATTTTTTATTTGTTAAGAATTTTTATCAACTATTTTTATATTCTGATTCATAATTATGATTGAATTCAGATAAATTATAAAAAGGAATTGTTACTATGAAAAAAACTCAAAGAATTATCTTATTAACTGTTACCAGTTTTATTTTTTTATGTATCAATTTGGCGTGGGCGGAAGACATTGTAATAAAAGGATCTACAACAGTACTTCCCATCACTCAAAAAGTTGCTGAAGCATATATGAAAGAAAATCCTGATATTAATATCTCCATTTCAGGTGGCGGCTCAGGCAATGGTATTAAAGCAATTATTGATGGTACAACCGATATTGCCAACAGTTCCAGATTTATTAAAGACAAGGAAATAAAACTTGCTTTAAAAAAAGATCGTTATCCGGTTCCTTTTAGTCTTGCATATGATTGTATTATTCCTGTTGTTCATATGTCTAATAAAATAAATAATATTAGCATGTCTCAACTCAAAGCCATATATAAAGGTGAAATTTCAAACTGGAAACAACTTGGTGGAGAAGACAGAAAAATTGTTGTAATCTCAAGGGATACATCTTCCGGTACTTATGAAGTATGGGAAAAAAAGGTTATGAAAAAAGAGAGAGTTTACCCAGGTGCACTATTACAAGCTTCAAATGGTGCTATAGCTCAAATAATTGCTAAAAATAAAAATGCTATAGGATATATTGGTATTGGTTATATAAACAGTAAAACCAAACCGCTTACAGTAAATAGTATTGAAGGAACAGTAGAAACAACTTTAAGCGGAGAATTTCCTATAAGCAGACCACTTTACATGTTTACCAATAAATGGCCTGCAGGTGAAACATCAAAATTTATCAATTATATGCTTCATCCCGAAAAAGGACAAAAGCTTGTAGAAGAAGCTGGTTTTGTTCCATTATATTAATTTAATGAAAAACTGTTTTTCACAAACCTGTAAAATAAACAATATGTTATTTGAGAGTAATTATTTAAGTTATTAAAAGATGTTAATATTCATAGCAGTCTGTAGAGAAATGTAAACTATTTTTACAGTTTATAGAATGCCCGACTATTTATAAAAAAGAATGAGGAAATATGAAAAAAAAATTGTTTCAAATTGGGATTATTATCCTTTTATCAATTTTTGTATCATCAATTGCATCTGCTGTAGATCAGCAGGAAATATTAAAACGGCTTGATTATTTGCAAAAAAAATTAAATCAGCAACAACAAATAATTGAAGATCTCAAAAATCAAAAAAATGCTGATAAAAATATAGAAAGTCCTGTTAAAGAAGAAGAAAAGAATAATTTTCAAATCAGCCGCCATATTGATTCCTTAAAACTAAAAGGTGATTTAAGGTTACGTTATGAATACCGTAAGCGTGATGAGTCTAAAAACCGAAACCGGATGCGCACCAGATTTCGTTTAGGCGGCACATGGGTAAACAGCAATGAAAACTGGGAAGTAGCAGCTGGTTTGGCAACAGGAGATGAAAGTGCGACCAGCACAAACGATACATGGAGTGATGATAGTTTTTTTGAAACCGGTGATATCAGGCTTGATTATGCATATGCAAAACATACAATGAATGAATTTACCTTTACAGCAGGTCAGCAGAAAAACCCATTTGAAACTTCCTGGCTTTTATGGGATAGTGATGTAAGACCTGCAGGATTTACCGCAAACTACAACAGAAAATCTTTTT
The DNA here is from genome assembly GCA_030642545.1 of Desulfobacteraceae bacterium. Lineage (GTDB taxonomy): Bacteria > Desulfobacterota > Desulfobacteria > Desulfobacterales > DAOWNP01 > DAOWNP01. The sequence continues at coordinate 6,737 of DAOWNP010000092.1, forward strand.
TTATTACCGCAGGTGGATACGATGTTATACAGTATGGTCATAATTTTGGTTCTCTTTATGCGGGACAAATCGGTTCAAATCTTAATCCAGGGGACCTGAAAATTATTCTGGCACTTGCATATTATAGCTATGAAGATGGTATTTTTGGAGAAGATGAAGTTGATCGTCCAAATCCTGATTATGAATTTAAGATCGCTGATCTGTATGTATCTGTTGAATTACCTGTAGATAAAATAAAATTTAACGTCTATGGTCAGTTTTTTAATAATTTTGGAGCAGATGGAGATAAAGGAGAAGGGGTTCTTGGATCTGACCTTGATCCTTCCGATGAAAGTACAGGATGGGTTATAGGTTTGGATTCTAAAATAGGAAAACTTAAGTGCGGCTATTCATATGCCGAGGTTGGAGCTGATTCATGTATCGGTGACTTAAAAGACGCTGATTTCGGTTCAGGAGTAAATAACACAGATATAAAAGGTCATAAAATAAAGATTGGATATAAAATTACAGATCATTTTACAGTTGGTGCTACCGCACTTTTTTATAAAGCTCTTGAGCTTTCTGACCAGGATGAAGCGGATCTTTACCAGATAGATATGAGTTATAAATTCTAAGGCTGGCTTTACCCGCAACCCAAGGTGAAGTTGTAGGAGTCAGTTATCAGTTGTCAGCACTGGAGGTTATTTTGAAGTCACTTTCCATGAGTATCAAGATTTACGGGACACGCTATAGTATAAATATGCTTTTGCTGACAACTGACAACTGACAACTGATAACATATAACATATAACAATTTTCTTGTTTTTTATGACAGGATTTCAGGAGTAAGGTACTAACAAGATGGTACGCTTTTTATTTATTATTTTAATTAGCAGGATACCAATATGAGGTTTGCTCAAAAACAAAAAGAGAAAAGTATGCATTTTATCTTTTTTCTTGTTGCAGCTGTATCTGTTGCAATTCTTTTTATGATAACACTTTTTCTGTTTTTTGAAGGAATTCCTATATTTGGAAAAGTTGGTTTAAAAAAATTTCTTTTTGGAATTTATTGGTATCCAACATCAGAGCCGGCAGATTTTGGCATATTTCCATTAATTGTCGGCTCATTTACAATTACTATAGTTTCAGCACTTATATCCATTCCTATTGGTGTTATGAGTGCTATTTATCTTGCAGAAATTGCATCTAACAGATTAAGAGAAATAGTTAAACCAGTTATTGAACTTATGGCTTCTCTTCCATCTGTTGTTATCGGGTTTTTTGGTATGGTTGTTATTGCACCGGTTTTACAAGAAACATTTGATATTGCAACCGGTTTAAATATATTTAATGCAGCCCTTATGTTAGCATTTATGTCAGTTCCAACTATATGCAGTATTTCTGAAGATGCTATATACAATGTTCCGGTTAGTTTAAAAGAAGCATCTCTTGCTCTTGGAGCAACACATCTTGATACTATTTTCAGAGTAACTATTCCTGCTTCAATATCGGGTATCAGTACAGCTGTTATTTTAGGAGTATCAAGAGCAGTTGGAGAAACAATGGTTGTTCTTATGGTTGCAGGCGGTGCTGCTATGATACCAACCTCTATTTTTGATCCTGTCCGCCCGCTTCCTGCCTGTATTGCAGCAGAAATGGCAGAAGCCCCATATCGTGGAGATCATTATCATGCATTATTTGCAATAGGAATTGTTTTATTTATTTTTACTTTTATTTTTAATCTTGCTGCAGATTATATTTCACATAAATATAAACAGACTGGAGATGCGACATTATAGATAATGAACGTTTTGTGAACTTAGTTTTAATTTTAATTTAATGGTTTATGTTATAACTAACTTAGGACTCGCCCAAAAATAACTTTACATTTTAAGCGTCGATCCATCCTGCCTGA
>DAOWNP010000181.1 GCA_030642545.1 Desulfobacteraceae bacterium
AATTATAGTTTTGATAATATATATGATATGGATAAACTCAGGCAAAACTCGGGAAAGCTCAGTTAATAATAAAAATAAAACAAACGGGGAAACATATGGAAACCATGGTTTCTTCAATAAATCAAACATATAATCTAACCTCTTATTCCACTTACCATGGCTTCAATGGTTTTATAAACTCTCTCCCATATAATCTCAAATTTTGTGGCTGGAATGGAGTTTTTTAAATTAAACTCAATAAACTGTTTTTGAATAGTTTTGTCTTCAGGGATTTTATAAAAAAATGCTCTTAACTTACCCTGTTGCTGAAGTCTGTTGATTCGTGAAATAAAATAATTTTGTGCTTTTATAAGTTTTCCTATATTTTCTTTTGTATTAATTCTTTCAGGCAGATATGGTTTCGGGTAAAAAAAAATAAGTTGCCCGTTTTTATCTTTTCCAAACTTTAAAAGAGCATTTAAAGGAAATCTGTGTTTTAATGAACATGTTCCATCATCATTTACCATGTCTGAAAAAATAATTATCCGGCATCCATGCATTTTATTTAATATTTTATCTAAAAAATAATACAGGGGGGTAGTAAGAGGCAGTATCCTACCGTTAACTCTTCTAATTTTTGAAATTTGAATATTACTTAACTGATCTTCTTTTTTCATATTAAAAATTTGAATATTATCCCGATCATTGGTAGAAAACAGCTTAGCAACAGCTTTTTGTCCACAACCCGGCTTTCCTAAAATATTTACATCATATTCAGATAGAATATCATCATCAAATTTTTTCAACCTGAAAAACAGACACTCTTTAAAATCATTAAGAATATCAGGTCTTATTGAACCTGATACATCAATTCCAATAATAAATTTATTTGGTTTGGCTTGCTGTACCTGCTGAAGTTCTACAGCAACATTTTTTTTAAAATAATACAAAGTTATAATGCTTGCTGACAATGACACAACAAACAAAATAAATATACTCACAACTATTTTTTTTACTAAGGATTTTTTATTCAATGTCTCTTGCTTCCTTAAATTAAAAAATTCTAATTTTTTTTGTTCCCATTTCTTAATGATTTTGAGTCTTGACAGGCGGATACAAATAAGATTTAAAGAGTTTTTATATAAAACGTCCATGCCTTGACAGGTACAACAAAACATGAAAATGAAATAACGCTTACTAATAAATTATAAATTAGTAGATTTCCTTAATTCATAATTTACCATTCATAATTCATCATTTTCATATAAAATACTTAATGAATCTAAGTATTTATATAACATATAAATTACTGTTTTTCCAAGCTTTTTCTTATTACAAAAGCTACCTTTTTATAGTTTGTTTCCATTTTTCTCCGTTTTTAAAGAAAATAACATAATCCTCTCCTATTAAACTAATTACAACACCTTTCTCACTCGCACCTTCATGGAGAATCCTATCGTTTACAACAACCATTTTCTGGTCAGGATTATCTGCCCATACTATTGCCTGAAGGTTCATATCAGTTTCGTTATAAGTTTTAAACGGAATTTTACTTGCACTAAAAAAGTTTATTTTATTTTTAAAACTTTCACGTTTTTCAGATTTGTTTTTATTAATAACAGATTGTTCTGTTATTTGATTTTTAAATTTATTCGGGATAAAGTCTATAGACTGGGAGTCTTGAAATAAAAGTTTCTTCTTATTTGAGTTGAAAGAAGTTTTTTCTACTTGTATAATTTCAGGAAATGATGTTTTTCTATCAGGCATCAAAGATGCTAATTTTTTATCATTTAAAATAGCATTTATATTTTCAGTTTTTTCTTCTTTTTTCTTATCTGCATTTAACAAACCTGTCTGAGAAATGTTTTCATAGTTTTTATTTTCTTCTATAACAGATGGATTGTTATATAATTTAAATAACCATACACCTATAAAAAGCAAAAAAAATGAAAAAACCACAGAAAATATTTTGTTATATTTTGTTATATTATTTTTAAATTTTTTTATTTCCGGAAAACTTAAACCACCTGTAATAATTTTTTCTTTGTCTGGATATGATTGAGATTCTAACTTCTCAAGTGCTCTCATTATTGAACTCAATTCTTACTCCTTTTTTTATAATACAAAGATTTTACAAAATTCCTGCGTCCCATCTTTTTTTATTCGAATATTTTTTTACATTCTTCATGCTGTTGATTTTATAACCAAACCCAGCCTATGATTTACTACCACACTTTACTACCATATGTAAAGACAAATACCTTAATCTTAATAAGTTTATTAAAAAAAGTAAAATGCAGTTTTAAATTACTTAACAATAAAAGAACTTTAAAGTAATTTGTTTTAATATTTTATAACTTGAAAATCGTCTTGACAACCTTTTGACTATTTCCTATTTTTAGTATTTAGTTGTATAATTTATTATTATTATTTTGCAAAATATATTTAAAAAAAATATATAATTTATATATTACAAAAAATATTTTATAGGAGTTTATAATGAAAACAAGAGGATATTTTAATGGATTTGGAGGTGCATATATCCCTGAAATTCTTGTTGAAACCTTTAAAGAGCTTGAAAATGCTTTTTTAGATGTTAAAGATGACCCGCTTTTCTGGAACGAATATAAAACTGTTCTGTCAACATATTCATGCAGACCAACTCCTGTGACCTTTGCTGAAAATCTTACCCGTTATTTTAATGGAGCACGTATATATATAAAAAGAGAAGATTTAAACCATACAGGAGCTCACAAAGCAAATAATGTTATAGGGCAGGGACTGCTTGTTAAAAGAATGGGCAAAAAAAGGGTTATAGCAGAAACAGGTGCCGGCCAGCATGGAGTTGCTACAGCAACTATGGCCGCAAAATTTGGTTTTAAGTGTACTATTTATATGGGCGAAGTAGATATGGAACGACAGCGTCCAAATGTTTTCTGGATGGAAAAACTTGGAGCTGAAGTTATTCCTGTAACAGAAGGTACAAGAATATTAAAAGATGCTATCAACGAAGCATTTCGTGACTGGGTAGCAAATATGGACACAACACATTATGTACTTGGTACTGCCTGTGGTCCTCACCCTTTTCCTGAAATGGTAACCTATTTTCAATCTATTATAGGAAAAGAAGCAAGAAAGCAGATCATAAAAATCACAAACAAACTTCCTTCCCGTGTATATGCATGTGTCGGAGGCGGCTCAAATGCTATGGGAATTTTTAGTGGTTTTTTTGATGATCCTGTTGAATTAATAGGTGTTGAAGCCGGAGGCAGAGGATTAGAATCTGGCAGACATGCTGCGAGATTAAGCTCCACAGATGCCAGTATCGGAATTGCTCAGGGCTATAAAACATATTTTTTGCAGGATAGTGACGGACAGATGAAAAAGACCCATAGTGTTGCAGCAGGATTGGATTATGTTGGTGTATCTCCAATTTTAGCAGATCTTAAAGAAAAAGGCAGAGTAAGATTTGAATCTGCAACAGATAAAGAAGTTATAGACGCCATGTCTCTTACTATAAAAAAAGAGGGACTTATTCCAGCCCTTGAATCAGCTCATGCTTTTGTACAGGCATTTAAAGATGCTCCAAAATTAGATAAAGATGATGTTATCCTTATAAATCAGTCAGGAAGAGGGGATAAGGATATTTTTACAATAGCAGATGCTTTTTCAGATCCTGGCTGGAAAGAATTTATAATAAAAAAAGCTAAGGAATATAATGCTTGAATCATATATAAAAAACAGACTTAAAGAAAAAGAGATTCTTCTTATGACCCATATTGTAATAGGGTATCCTTCATTTGAAGATTCTTTTAGAATAATTGAAGAGATGGTTAAAGCTGGTGTAGATTTAATGGAACTTCAAATCCCTTTTTCAGAACCTATGGCAGACGGGCCTGTTATTCTTAGTGCTAATCAGAAGTCTCTGGCTTATGGAACAAAAGTAGCAAAATGTATGGAATTTGCTAAAAAAGTCAGTAAAACATTTAACATTCCTTTTCTCTTTATGAGTTATTATAATATACTGTACAAATACGGATTGAAAGATTTCACCTCTTTTATGAAAGACGCAGGCATTCATGGTGCTATAGTTCCTGATCTGCCTCATGAAGAAGCTTGCGATTATTTAAAAGCTATGGAAGCCTGCAACCTGAATCCTATTATGCTTTTTTCTCCAAACACCCCAAAAGATCGTTTAAAAGCCATTGCTTCATATGCCAAAGGATTTATTTATTGTGTTGCAAGAAAAGGCGTTACAGGTAGTAGTACAAGCTTTTCTGATGAGTTTGAAGCATATGTAAACAGATGTAGAAAAGAGACAGATCTGCCACTGGCAATTGGATTTGGTGTTAAAGAAAAAAGAGACATTGATTTTCTAAGGGGCAAGGCAGATATTGCGATTATAGGAACTGCAATCATAAAGCTTATAGAACAAAAAGGAATTGAACATATAAAAGAGTTTATAGAAAGTCTGACAGTCGCCAGCACAAAGCAAAACAGTTCGTAAAGACTCTCGTTTCCACACTTTTGGGCGAGTCCTTAGCGTGGGAACGAAATTTTCATTCTGTAACAGCTTGTTGACAGGTGCATGCAAAACACTAATTTATCCAAATTTCTGCGTTAAAAAATTAATTTAATCCTCTTCAATACAACTAAGCATGCTTGCGGTCAAAACTATTTTCTGCCTTAAACTTGAAGAAACTTTTATTCCATACCAGCCTGGGAAATTTATTTGTTTCCATGACCCTTAAGTGCAAGCTAAATCCACTGGTTTTTATTTTTTGATTTCACAAAAACCCACATTTCATGGTTAATCTTTTTTTATAAAGGGTAGTTTTACCTGCCTGTCTACCTGTCTGTCTAAATAAATATTCGATATATCTAAAAAAGTAAGCTATGCAAAAAAAAGCTTGACATCTACAATATAACTTTGTTTAACAAAATAGACAGGTTTGACAATAAAAGTTAGTCTCGACAATATCTTAAGTTTTAACAATAACTAATTTATTACTGTAACTAAAATTACTGTAACTAAATTCTTAAAAACAATAATTAATATCAATGTTTCAGATAGTGATTTCGGTGAGGTTGGAAGTTTTTTAAGCAGGTGATGATCTTATAAGACTATCATTTTTTAGTGGAAAATGAAGGGTGCAGGTGGAAGAGGGGAGGTGATAGTTAATATCTAAAAATTTTTAAGAGGGTATATGAAAATGATGAATTATGAATGGCAAATTATGAATTCAGACCTCGTAATTTCCAGCAAAAAACAGATGTTTTTTTGGACATTATTATCATTTTTTCATGCCCGGTGAGTTGCCAACTTCAATTTTCAGAATTTTGCCATTTGGAAGATTCGCTCCGAGCACAGAAAGT
>DAOWNP010000348.1 GCA_030642545.1 Desulfobacteraceae bacterium
ATGCTTAGGACTCGCCCAAAAATAACTTTACATTTTAAGCGTCGATCCATCCTGCCTGACTGCGTTACGAAAGCGCAGAAATATCTTGATATTCCTACGTTTTCGTGCCTTGTTAGGCAGGTGCCTCAACACTTAAAATTGCGAACTTATTTTTGGGCGAACCATAAGGTTTAAACTTCTATATTATTCTCAACTTTAAATTCTATAGAGCTTCTTTTATCCTTAACATAGCCTTTTGAACATTTTCATAGCTGTTAAATGCACTTAATCTTATAAAACCTTCACCGCATCTGCCAAATCCTGCTCCTGGCGTACATACAACCCCGGCTTTTTCAAGAAGCATATCAAAAAAATCCCATGAATCCCTGTTTCCAAAAATCCAGATATATGGAGAATTATCACCTCCTGCACATGAAAAACCAAGATTCGTGATTTCTTGTTTAATAAGTGCAGCATTTTTAAGATAATAGTCTGTAAGCTCTTTTACCTGTTTTTTGCCAAGATTACTGTAAACTGCTTCAGCTGCTCTTTGTACCGGATAGGATACTCCATTAAATTTTGTACAATGTCTCCTGTTCCATATACTGTGCAAATCATGTGCATTGCCATGTAAATCATAAGCCTTACACTCTTTTGGAACAACAGTAAAGGCACATCTTGTTCCTGTAAAACCTGCTGTTTTGGAAAAACTTCTAAACTCAATTGCAACCTCTTTTGCACCTTCTATTTCATAAATTGACTTAGGAAGTTCATTGTCTCTGATAAAAGCTTCGTATGCAGCATCATACAAAATAAGAGATTTGTTTTCTCTGGCATAATCAACCCATTTTTTTAACTCTTTTTTTGAAATTGTTGCACCTGTCGGGTTATTTGGGAAACAGAGATATATAAGTTCTACATGCTCATCCGGCAGTTTTGGTAAAAAACCATTCTCCATAGTACTCTCAAGGTATGTTATGCCTTTATAACGACCATTATAATAATCACCTGTCCTTCCGGCCATAACATTGCTATCTAAATAAACAGGATATACAGGGTCGGTAATCGCAATTTTTGTATCAATGGCAAATATTTCCTGGATATTACCGGCATCACACTTTGCTCCATCACTTATAAATATTTCATCAGGTGAAATATCTGCTCCCTGATTTTTATAATCATTTTGAGAGACAGCCTCACGCAAAAATTCATAGCCCTGCTCAGGTCCATATCCCATAAAGCTCAAATCATCAGACATTTCATCAACAGCTTTATGAAATGCAGTAATACAAGCATCCGGAAGTGCACGAGTTACATCCCCTATTCCAAGTTTTATTATCTGTCTGCCTGGATTTAATTTCTGAAAGGCAGATACTTTTTTTGCAATATTTGAAAAAAGATACGATTCCTGGAGCTTTAAATAGTGTTCATTTATTTTGATCATAGTTATTATCCTGAATTGTTTATTTATTATTATATTTAGCCATTTTTTAAAAAAATTGTTTAAGCAGATCCTAAAATCAGTGCTATTATTCCCATAAAAATACAATACGGAGCAAAGAGATAAAGCCGCCCTTTTTTCACTATTTTAAGAAGAATTATAAGAGATACATATCCTGTAATAAAGGCTGTAACTGTTCCAATTATAATTCCTGCATCCAAAACAGCAGCACCTGATAAAAGATCTTTAATACTTAAAATCTGAGCTCCTAATATAGCAGGAATACTCAAAAGAAAAGAGAATTTTGCAGCATTTTCCCTGTCTATACCTAAGTGCAAACCAGCTGCAATAGTTGATCCTGATCGTGAAATACCTGGAACAACTGCCAGGCCCTGAACAATCCCTATAATCAGTGCTTTAAAAAAAGAGAACCCCTTTATCTTGAAACTGTTTTCCTTAATATTTTTAGTAGTCCATAAAATAATTCCTGTTAATAAAAGCATACTCCCGGCAAACATCATAGATGAAAACAACCTCTCTGATACTCTGCTTAATAAAAGACCAATCACAGCTGTAGGAACAGAACCAATAATTATTAAAAGTGCAAATTTTAAATTTTTGTCTTCATTTATTTCAGAGCTGTTTTTTTTACCAGCAATAAACCCTGTAAAAAAGCTGCAAAATGACAATATCATCATTTTTATATCTTTAAAAAAGACTATAAAAACAGCACAAAGAGTTCCAAAATGAACACTTATATCAAAAAAAAGAGCATCCGAAACCTGTAAAAAATCCTGAAAAATAACAAGATGACCTGAACTGCTTACAGGAAGAAATTCTGTAATACCCTGTATTATACCCAATATAATAGCTTTATATGGTTCCATATTTTATATTAGTATCCTTATATATTTAATATAATTTAAAAATATTTATCTCTATTTTTTACTTTCTTTTGCAAATCTGTGGGCTTGGTTTTAATTTCGGCCGTACATTGAGCTATAATAAAATTTAAAAATCTCTTATGCTCTCTATGTTCAAACAGCCAGAAGTTTTTAAATTTCATCATAGCTCAGATTTGACATCTGATGGCCGATCTTATGACCAACCCCAAATCTGTTTTATGCATTACATACTGTTTTTAAAATATTTTTGTATGCACAAAGTATTAAATTGTCAATTTTATAATAAGGAACGTGGACAAAACAACTTCCGCAATTATACATAATAGATTCCAAGTCATCTTTGCCCGATCTAAAATCACAAAAACATCAAA
>DAOWNP010000354.1 GCA_030642545.1 Desulfobacteraceae bacterium
GCATCAGCAATAACCCATAATCAGATAGTTGCATATATTGTTGGTATGGCAATTTGCTTTTTTTTAACAATAATAGACAAAATGCTGTTTTTTTTCCCTCAATCTATAGTTAAGATAATAGGATATCTTGGTATTGATTATCATTTTCAAAACATATCAAGGGGAATTATTGATTCAAGAGACCTTCTGTATTTTTTAAGCATAATATTTATAGGCCTTTATGCAGCATATCTTGCCATGGAAGAAAAAAAATAGGGGTGACAATGAACAAAAAAAGAAGTGTTGAAAAATATTTTAAATTCACTATTTATATTATTATAACTATTATGATCAATATTGCAGGTATCTCTTTTTTTACAAGAATTGATCTTACACATAACAAACTTTACTCACTCTCTGATATAAGCCAAAAAGTCGTATCTTCTTTGTCTGAGCCATTAACCATAAATGTATTTTTCACAAAAAATCTTCCTGCACCTCATAATAATACAGAAAGATATCTAAATGATCTTTTGGAAGAGTATGCGATAAATGGCAATAAATATTTCAATTACCGCTTTTTTGATATGGATCAAAAAAGAAGTGATTCAAATGAAAACTTGAATAATAGTCAGGAGCTGGCAAACAGTTATGGTGTGCAGCCTGTTCAGATTCAGGTAGTTGAAAATGACGAAGTTAAATTTATAAAAGCATATATGGGGCTTGTAATAATTAATGGAGATATGATTGAGAAAATACCTACAATAACCACGACAGATGGTTTAGAATATAAACTAACAACATCCATACAGAAATTAAACAATAAAATAAGTGCACTTATTAATCTGAAAAACAGTATAGATATAAAATTTTTTATGTCTTCAACTATTAATGAGATAGCACCCTATATAGGTATAAAACAAATTGCAGATTATCCCGATAAAATAAAATCCATAGTAGATTCCTTAAACAATAAAAATTATAAAAAGCTGAAATATTCTTACATTAACCCTTCATTAAATAGTTCAGAAAAAAATGTTTTACAAAAATATAAATTAACAACATTAAAATGGCCGGATATAGGCAACGGGCAGATTCTTGCCGGAAACGGTATCGTGGGTATTGTGATGGAATATAACAATAAAATAATCCAAAGCACTATTTTAGATGTTATACAGATACCTATTATAGGAACACAGTATAACCTGCTTAAAACAGAAGATATAAAGGCGTTGATAGATCAAAATATAGAATCACTTATAGATGTTAATCAAAACATAGGTTATCTTTCAAGTCATGGAACATTGAATATTCCAGGACCCTACAGCATGAACCAGTCAGGATCCGAGATTTCAGTTTTTTCCTCTCTTGTTTCAGAAAACTATTCCATAAAACAGATAGATCTGAAAAAAGAGGCTATACCAGATGGTTTAAAATCTCTGATAATAGCACAGCCTGCAAAAAAATTTACAGATTATGAACTTTTTTGTATTGATCAGGCTCTTATGAAAGGGACAAATCTTGCTCTTTTTCTTGACTCTTTTGTACAAAAAGAACCAGAAGTACAACCTCAGCAATATAGACAGCAGCCTGGCTTTGTTCCCATAGACACCGGTCTTGAAAAACTTCTCGCAAACTATGGAATTACAATAGATAAATCCATTATTCTTGACAAAAACTGCTTTAAACAGCGTGGTTCTCAACAATATGGACAAAAAGAGCAAAATATCTATTTTGCTCCAATAATTAAATCAAAAAACATAAACTCAACACCTGATATTATGAAAAATATCAAAGGACTTATAGCTTTTAAAGTCTCTCCAATACAAATTGACAATGAAATTCTTGCAAAAAACAACATATCTGAGTTAAAGCTTTTTTCATCATCAGATGAATCTTGGGAGATGAAAAACAGCATAAATTATAATCCCATGTATATGCGTCCTCCTCCTTTAGACAATTATACAGGTAAATTTGATCTTGCTTATCTTTTTAGTGCAAAGTTTAACAGTTTCTTTACAGGTAAAAACATACCTGAAAAAGAGTCTGATATACCCGATGAAAAACCAGTTGATGAAAAAACAGATAAGAAACCAGTTGATGAAAAAACAGATAAAAAACCAATTGATAAAAAAGATGCTGACTTCTCAAAAATAAAAGGAGAATCTGTTGTACTTTATAAAGGAAAGCCTGCAAAGATTTTTGTTATGGGATCATCTGAAATGATAAAAAACAATATTCTTGATCCCCAGGGTAAATCTCCCAATGCCATGTTTGTTTTAAATATATTAGACTTTTTAAACGATAAAGAGAATCTTGCTGTTATGAGGAGTAAACAACAGGTGTTTAATCCGCTTAATGAATTATCAGCAGATGCAAAATTTATGATAAAATCATTTTGCATAGCAGGTCTTCCTGTTCTTACAATTCTTTTTGGATTTTTAATATGGGGCTTAAGACACCTCAGAAAAAAACGTATACAAATAATGTTTCAAGAATAAAGTGAGGATATTATGAGTTTTAAAAAAGAGTATATTATTCTTCCTGTAATTATTATTGCTCTGTCTGTTTATCTGTATATTCATAAAAAAGACAGTAC
>DAOWNP010000149.1 GCA_030642545.1 Desulfobacteraceae bacterium
GGGAACAACTTTTCATATTAAATTAAATACAGTTTTTTTTACAAATATCTCAAAAATAGAAAAAAAAATCCATGCAAGGCTTAAACAGATAAACAACTCCATGTCTATATTTCTACCTTTTAGTGAAATCTCAAATTTCAATTCATTTTATAAAGTAAATACAAAATTTAAAATTTCACAAGATTTTATGAATGTAATTATAACAGGGAACAAACTTTATTTATTAACAAATGGAGCATGGGATGCAACCATGAGTCCTGTTATAACTTTATGGGGTTTTGGATCCAAAACTTTCCAACCCCATATTCCTAATCCTGATAAAATAAAAAAAGCACTGTATCAAACAGGGTTTAAAAATATTAAAATTATTGATAAACACCATATTATCAAAAAAACAAAAGATTTAAATCTTGATTTTGGATCCATTGCAAAAGGATATGCTGTTGATCAGATATCTCTTTTATTAAAGTCTTTAAATATAAAAAGCTTTTTGGTTGAAATAGGTGGAGAAGTTTATGCACAAGGTACAAAAAAAAACAGCAAACCCTGGAAAGTCGGGATAAACCTGCCATTCAAAACTGCCTCTTTTAATAAAGTTTACAAAGCTGTAAATCTTAAAAACAAAGCTCTTGCAACAAGTGGTAATTATAGAATCTTTTTTAATATAAAGGGAAAAGATTACTCCCACATAATTGATCCTGAAACAGGCTGGCCTGTTTCAAATAAAATTATCAGTGTATCAGTTACAGCTCCAAATTGCATGTTTGCAGATGGTCTTGCTACAGCTATTATGGTAATGGGCTGTCAAAAAGGAATTGACCTTGCAAACAGCATGAAAAATATTGATGTTCTGATTCTAACTGTAGATACAAACAATAATTTAAAGGAGTATTCATCTAAAAATTTCTTTAAATAGGAACGCTGCTGTATTTTTTGTGTTTATATTGACATAACAGATCTATTTTTGTATCAATTATTCATGCTTTTTTTATATTCTTAACTCTTGAACTAAAAAATTTAATAAACAATAATTATTTTGCTTAATTTTATAAAATTAAAAAAGGAATTCTTATGGCAGGCCTTAATAAAGTCATTTTAATTGGCAATTTAGGACGTGATCCTGAAGTAAACTACACTCCCAATGGACTTGCTGTTGCGAAATTCAGCATTGCTACATCTTTAACATGGAAAGATAAAAATTCAGGAGAAAAAAAAGATAAAACAGAATGGCACAGAATTGTTGCTTTTGGAAAACTCGGTGAAATATGCGGTGAATACCTGTCAAAAGGAAAACAGATTTATGTAGAAGGCAGGCTTGAAACAAGCTCATGGGAAAAAGATGGGGTTACAAGGTACAGCACAAATATAATAGCAAACGATATGCTAATGCTTGGTCCGAAAAATCAGGGGACAAACACGCAACAAGAACAACCTTCCACACCAGAATATTCAGGACCTCCCCTTCCTGAAGAGACACCAGATGATGACATTCCATTTTAATTGGAAAAATAGCAAAAGCTTTTTATAAAAAAACACAAGGATATTTAAATGATTTTATTTGTAAGATCTATATTAGGAGCAGCATTAGCAGTAATGCTTATGCGAATTTTTCATCCTAATGCACATATTATTTATACAATTTTACTCGGCGTTTTTCTAATTGGAATAGCTTATTTTTCAAACTACAAAAAAAGCATCTCCAAGAAAAAAACAAGCCTTAAAAATGGAGAGTAAATACTTTTGTCAAAAGAAATTATACTTGGCACTGCAGGACATATTGATCATGGGAAAACAAGTCTTGTTAAAGCTATTACAGGTACAGATACCGATAGATTGAAAGAAGAAAAAAAACGCGGGATAACAATTGAACTGGGTTTTGCCTCTCTTGATCTTCCTAATGGTCAACATATCGGCTTAATAGACGTTCCTGGACATGAAAAATTTGTAAAACATATGGTTGCAGGAGCAACAGGTATAGATTTTGTAGCTATGATTATTGCAGCAGATGAGGGAGTAATGCAGCAAACCATAGAACACATGGAAATATGCAGTTTACTTGAAATTAAACATGGGCTTATCTGTTTAACCAAAATAGACCTTGTTGATGAAGAATGGCTTGAACTGGTATTAGACGATATCAAGGCATTTTCTAAAAACACTTTTTTAGAAAATGCTCCTGTTTTACCTGTATCCTCTCATACAGGTAAAGGAATACCTGAATTAATAAGTGCTCTTGAAAAAATAAGTGCTGCAATTCCTCCACGCATTACATCAACAACCTTCAGGCTTCCAATAGACAGAGTTTTCACAATGAAAGGATTTGGAACAGTTATTACCGGCTCATTGACATCAGGCAAGATACATGTTGGTGAAACCATAATGATATATCCTTCAAAAATAACATCTAAAGTACGTGGAATTCAGGTTCATAACAAAAACACAGATACAGCCTCATCAGGTATGAGAACAGCCATAAATTTCCAGGGGCTTGAAAAAGCATCAGTAAAAAGAGGCGAAGTACTCGGACAACCTGAAAAATTAAAATCAAGTTACATGTTAGATGCAGCATTTCATTATTTAAAAAGCAATAAAAAACCAATAAAAAACAGAGCCCGAATAAGATTTCATTCAGGAACAGGTGAAACCATAGGCAACCTTGTTATTCTTGAAAAAGATGAAATCAAACCTGGAGAGAGCTGCGTTGTTCAAATAAGGTTAGACACACCTGTAACATGTATAAAAGATGATAAATTTGTAATAAGACGATACTCCCCTGTTCACACTATTGGCGGCGGCAGGATATTAAATCCTGTTCCTGTAAAACATCAAAGATTTAAATCAGAAATTATAAATGGAATAAAAAAAATAGATGAAAATCAGATAGAATACATAATTTCATTCCATTTAGATCAGGCAGGTTATAAGGGATTGACTATAAAAGATCTTATACTTATGACCAATAAATCAGAAAAACAGCTCAGTAAAACTTTAGACAAATTCATGTCAGATCAGTCTATAATACAAATAAATAAAGATAATAAAACATTTATTCATAAAAATTTCATGAATAAAATTATGGATAAAGTTTTAAATAATTTAAAAGATTATCATTCAGTTAATCCTTTAAAAGAAGGAATATCCAAAGAGGAACTTAAATCAAAACTTCCAATTGAAACAGATACTAAGTTTTTCAATCTGATTTTAATTAGACTTATCAAAGAAAATAAGATTTTTCAGGATAAAAATATAGTAAGGCTTGCAAAACATTCTGTTTCTCTTGCTGTTGATCAAAAAGAAGTTAAAAAAAATATATTAGAAGAACTTAAAGAATCAGGACTCTCTCCTTCAGGTCTTACTGCTTTATGTACAAAACTTAAAATAGAAAGCGATTTGGCAAAAGATGTCCTTATGATGCTTGTTGAACAAAAAACAGTTATTAAAGTCAAAGAGGGTTTATGGTTTCATCATGAACATGTAGAAATTCTAAAACACAATTTAATTAATTTTTTAAAAAATAACAAAGAAATTTCCACATCTGACTTCAAAAAAATGACTGGGGTCTCAAGAAAATTTGTAATTGCATTAATTGAATATTTTGATTCTCAAAAAGTAACTATAAGAATTGGTGATATCCGGAAATTAAGAAATTAATATATATTAAGGAGATAAAGATGATTGATTTTAAAAAACATATTAATAAAAAAAATATCATAATCGCATCTGTATTTTTCACTGTTTTATTCTTAACCACAAGCCTGCTGTTTTACTATTTAAATGCTTTATCAGATAAGCCAGACATTCTTTCAGAAAGAAAAAGTTCTGCAAAAAACAATATTAAAAGCTGTGAACAGGTTAATATAAAACAAGATAATTTTCAAAACAGTGCCTTTCAAAAAACAACTTTAAAAACAAAATCAGGAGTTAAATTTGTTACAGCTGTAATACAACCAATAGAGTTTGAGTTAAATGACAGGTCTTTTGGCTGGAGACCAAATGATTTAATAAAATTTACAGACAATGTTAATAATTTTCAACTCGGTGTTTTAGAAGTTACCAGACGCTCTGTTGTAATACTTGCTGAAAGAATTACAAGAACCGGGAGCACAGCTTCTTTTGATAAAAACCTGGCAAATGCAATGAACTGGTTTATGGTAAAATCAAACAGTTACTGGTTTCCATCTGCTGAATCTAAATACAAGGCAGGAGTTAAGGAGCTTAATATTTATATTAAAAAGCTGTTATTATCAGATGCACTTTTTTTTACCAGAACCGACAATCTTATTCCACTTTTATCAAGTTATGAAGATTTGCTGGGAAGTTGTGATGAAGACCTTATAAAACAAAAAAAAAATGGAGAGAACATTAATTCATTTACAGCCGATAATTATTTTTATTACGCTCAAGGTGTTGCCAGTTCTTTATATACTATCCTTAAAGCTGTACAAATTGATTTTAAAGAAATATTAAATTCACGAGGTGGAGTAAAACTACTTGAACACGCAATAGAGTCATGTCACATAGCCTCAAATATAGATCCATGGCTTATTACAGACTGTGATTTTGATGGTATATTCGCAAATCACAGAGCAAATATGGCAGCACCTATAAGCCATGCACGATTTTATCTTAGTGCACTTATAAAAACTTTATCAACATAAATACAACCCTGTTACCTTATGTATTATAATCAAAAAACATTAGCAAAAACAGTAGAATTTACAGGAATTGGAATACATTCCGGTAAAAAAGTGGATTTAACCGTAATCCCTGCTGAGTCCAACCACGGAATAAAATTTGTACGAACAGACCTTCCGGGAAAGCCTGTAATACCTGCTCTTTTTAATCATGTAGTTGATACAAGCCTTGCTACAGTTATAGGTCATGAAGGTGCTATTGTTTCAACTATAGAGCATCTTATGGCAAGTTTTTCCGGACTTTCAATAGATAACGCAATCGTTGAATTAAATGCATATGAAATGCCAATTCTTGATGGAAGTGCCCATGAATATACATATAAATTCAAAAAAGCCGGGATAAAAACACTTGATTGTCCGAGACAATTTTTTGTCGTAACAAAGCCGATAGAACTAAGCAACGATGGAAAATTTGTAGGTATTTATCCATTTTCAAGTTGCAAATTAACATACACCATTATATATAATAATTTACTTATTAACACTCAAACCCGTTCTATTATATTAAAAGACAATATTTTTAAAGATGAAATCAGCAGAGCAAGAACTTTTGGATTTCTAAACGAATATGAACTCATGAAAAATATCGGTCTTGCAAGAGGCGGCAGCCTTGACAATGTTATTGTAATTGACGGTGAAACAGTCTTAAATCCAGGCGGATTAAGATATCCGGATGAATTTGTAAGGCATAAAATCCTTGACTGTATTGGGGACTTTGCTTTACTTGGGCTACCTATCATAGGTCATATTGTTGTAAAAAAATCAGGACACTCGTTTAATCAAAAGTTTGTTAAAGAATTTTTCAAACAAAAAAACTCATGGAAAACACAATATCTTGAAAAAAAAATTCCCTGAAAAATATCTGTATGTAAAAAAACTTTTTCCTGCAATCTTAATTAATTATATCTTTAAAAAAACTATTATTATGTACAAACTCAAATTGAACATAATCGTAATATTATTTACTTTTATATCGCTTTTTACACATAATTCTCTTTATGCTTCAACAAATACAACACTTGACAATATAATAATTGCCAACACTAACCATGAACTTATAATACATCTAAATGTCAAAGGAGCTTTTACCAGTAAAATTCAAAAGATCATACATAGTGGAATACCTGTAACATTTTCCTTTATTATCACCCTTAAAAAAGTAAAAAACTGGTGGTTTAATAAAACATTAAATAAAATTACCATAACAAACACAATAAAATACAATAATTTAAAAAATGAATATTTAATAACCCGACCATGGGATAATAATCAGCCTGTTATTGTAAAATCTATTGAAAAAGCACAAAAATTAATGAGTGAAATAAAAAATATTGATATTGCACACTTAAATAAATTAAAAAAAGGACAAAAATATCAGGTTCTATCTAAAGCAATGTTAAACAAGCTGACATTACCATTTAAGCTCCACTACATTTTTTTCTTCGTATCTTTATGGGATTTTGAAACCGACTGGCATACAATAGATTTTATTTACTAAAAATATGGGGTTAGTTATAATATCGACAGGTTGCAGCAGGAATGAAAATTTCTTCTGTGTTCAAGGCGAAAAATCAATTTAACCACAGGCATACTTA
>DAOWNP010000155.1 GCA_030642545.1 Desulfobacteraceae bacterium
ATTTGTGGAAGTTATTTCATCCACGTTCCTAAATTTAATAAAAAAACTATTTTACAAAAGATTATCTACCAAAATAAAATATTTATTATGGTAAATAATGATAAAATACAATATTATTCTTGATATAGTAAAATTCAACAGTTAGAAATATATTTCTAACTTAAATTATTTTAAATCAATGTTAATAATGAGTACAAAAAATGCTAAAAAACAAAATTGTTATAAGTGCTGAAAAAATCAAGGAAGTATTAAAGGATATTGCTGATAAAATTTTACAATCAGCAGATATTATAGAAAATATTATGCTTATTGGAATACATACCCGTGGAGTTTTTTTAGCAAAACGCATTTCAAATATTTTAGAGCAGAAAACTGGCATCCCTGTTTTAACCGGAGAGATAGACATTAACCTTTACAGAGATGATTGGACAACAATTACCCGCCAGCCTGTTGTAAAAACTACAAAAATCCCATTTTCAATTGACGGGAAAATAGTTATTTTAATTGATGATGTTTTGTTTACAGGCAGGACAATAAGAGCTGCTATGGATGCAATAATTGATTTTGGACGGCCAGGCAGAATAGAGCTTGCTGTTCTCGTGGATAGAGGTTACAGGGAGTTTCCTATTCAGGCCGACTTTGTGGGTGCAGTTTTAAAAACAAAACAAAATGAAAGAGTAAATGTTCTGTTAGAAGAGTGTGACAAAGAAGATATGGTTGTAATTGAAAAGGAATGAAAATGGGAATAAAAAAACACAAACAACAGGCTGCCAAGAATCTTTTTACAGGAGTATTAACAATTTCAACCAGTAGAACCCTGTCTGAAGATATAAGTGGACTATGGCTTTTAAAAGAGTTGAAAAAAGAGGGTCATACTCAGGCTTTTCACGAATTGGTTCCTGATATTAAGGAGGTTATTGCATCTAAAATAAAAGATATAGCGGAACAGTACAGACCGGATGTTATTTTAATAACAGGTGGAACCGGAATAAGCAGTACAGATGTTACTATTGAAGCTGTAAAACCTTTTTTTGACAAAGAACTTACAGGATTTAGTTCTATTTTTGCCTATCTTAGTTTTAAACAGATAGATTCTGCTGCAATTTTATCAAGAGCATGTGCAGGAATTATGGATAAAACAGTTATATTTTGTATGCCAGGAAGTCTTAAGGCTTGCAAACTTGCTGCAAGAGAGCTTATTTTTCCAGAAATAGGACATATATTAAAGCATATTCGTGATTAATTAATAATGGGAGTTAAATAACTTACAAAAAAACAAGTCTGTTTCCAACAGTTGTAGAGTTTCCGTTCATAAGAACAAGTACAAAAAACAGATCTGTCCACAATTTATTAAACTTTATCTATATCTTTATTTTCTACAGGTTCTTCTGCCATATCGTCTGATTTATTTTTGCCAAACAATTTAGCACCAAAAATACTTAATTCATAAAGAAACATAAGTGGGATAGCCATCATAACCTGAGTTATTACATCAGGAGGTGTAAGTATTGCTGCAAAAACAAAAAAAAGTAAAAGAGCATATTTTCTGTTTTTTTTCAAAAAATCTGAAGTAACTATACCAAGCTTTGCCATGGATGTTATTATTAAAGGCATCTCAAAAACCAGGCCAAAAGCGATTAAAAGCTTGCTTGCAAGAGTTAAATATTCTTTCATGGATGGAAGTGGTTTTATGGTTTCTGAAGCAAAACCTATAAAAAATTTAAACCCATAGGGAAATACAAAAAAATAGCCAAAAAGAGAACCTGCTATAAAAAAGAAAGAACACAGAATAATAATAGGAAACAGAACCTTTTTTTCTTTTTTATAAAGACCTGGTGCAACAAAGATCCAAAACTCAAACAATAAAACAGGAGTCGCAAGCATAATACCTGAAAGCAGCGCAACTTTAAGGTAGGTAAAAAAAGCCTCAGGAAGGCTTGTAAATATTAACTTATTACCTGATCCCATTATTTCAATAAGAGGAGCTGTTAAAATTTCAAATATTTTTTCCTTAAATCCATAACAGATAATAAATCCTATTACAATTGCGATAAAACAGTGTATAAGCCTGGTTCTTAACTCTTCTAAATGAGATGTAAAAGGTATTTTATTTTCTTCTTCCAACATATATTAATCTCAACGTTTGTTTATAATTTAATATCTGTATCTGTATTAGTATCTTGTGTAGATTTATCTCTGTTTTTTTTTTGCTCTGGCTTTTTGTGGCTTAGATCATTAAAGTTTTTTTTTACATCATCAAATTCAGAATCTAAATTAATTGATTCTTTAAAGTCATATGCAGTTCTTCTGAATTCGCCAAAAAGACGACCTAACGTTTTTGCAAGTTCTGGAAGTTTTTTAGGTCCTATTACTATAAGTGCAATAGCTAATATTAAAATAATTTCCATCATACTCATGCCAAACATTATAAACACCCCTATATAATTTTAACTATTAAAACAAATTATAAATTCTACTTATTTTAATTACATGTGTCAAGATTTTGTAATTAATTACTAATGGCTAAGATACAAGGAAAAATATTGACTAAAAGTTAATATATGTTAAATTCTTTTTCGACAGATTGTTACTTAGAAGGTTGTTTTGTTCTTGTCTCTTAATAAAAATAATAATATTCTCATAGGGAAAATGATCTTTTTTAAAAACTTATCGGTTAATTTTTTTTTGGCAGTATTAAGCAGTTTTTTGCTTACTGCATCATTTCCTGATATAGATTGTTCTGTTTTTATTTGGTTTGCACAAGTTCCTCTTTTTTTTGCATTAAGAACACTCTCTTTTTCTGATGCTTTTCGAATAGGTTTTTTAACAGGAATAGTTCATTATTTAACACTGATTTACTGGGTTATTCACTCTATAAAAAATTACGGACACATTCCTCTTATTTTATGTATCGGAATTCTTTTCCTGTTATGTGCTTATCTTGCTCTCTATTTTGGTGTTTTTGCCTTAATTTTTGTGAAATTAAGGCAAAAACCGATAGTTTCTCTTTTTCTGCTTCCTGTTTCATGGGTTTCTTTGGAATATATTCGAACTTTTTTCTTATCTGGTTTTCCATGGGGGCTTTTCGGGTATACCCAGTTTAAAATATTAAATATAATACAGATAGCAGATATTGCAGGAGTTTACGGTATCTCTTTTATTATTGTCTTAACCAATGTAGTGATTTTTAATATTTACCTCTATATAAAAACTAAAAATTGTAAAAAACAATCTATTTCGTTATCTGCGTGTTTAATATCTTTTGTATCGCTTATTCTAATTTTATTTTTTGTTTTAGGATACGGGAAATGGCGTATTTTAAAAACAGATAAAGAAGTAAAAACATCTGAATTTGCTAAAGTAGCTGTTATTCAAGGTAATATTGATCAATCTGAAAAATGGGATACTAAAAAACAGATGATTATAACAAAAAAGTATATAGCTCTTTCAGATTCTGTGAAAAAAATCGCTCCTGATTTGATTGTCTGGCCGGAAACGGCAACGCCTTTTTACTTGATACATAACGTTTTTATGACAAAAATACTTATGGATGGGATTGTCAAACATAAGTCTATGTTTTTAATAGGAAGTCCGTCAGCCTCAAAAACAAACCAGCAATCATCTTTTAATTATTATAACAGTGCTTATCTGATTCACTCTGATGGTTATATCGCAGGTAAATATGACAAGGTTCATCTTGTTCCCTTTGGAGAGTATGTACCTTTTAAAAAATGGCTTCCTTTTCTTGGGAAAATGGTTCAGCAGATAGGTGATTTTACTCCAGGTAATATTGAAAATATTCTTAATTGTGAAAAATTTACAATTGGAGTTCAAATATGTTATGAAATAATATTTCCTCAATTATCAAGAAGCATGGTAAAAAATAATGCTCTTTTTATTGTAAACATTACAAATGATGCCTGGTTTGGAAATACCAGTGCTCCTTATCAACATTTTGCAATGGCTGTATTAAGAGCTGTAGAAAATAAAAAAACTCTCATAAGAGCTGCCAACACAGGTATAAGCGGATATATTGATCCTGTTGGAAGAGTTCTTGAGAGCAGCTCTATTTATCAGGAAAAAGTTCTGGTTCAAAAAGTACCTGTTTTAAAAACAAAAACATTTTACACAAAATACGGGGATATTTTTGCATTATCCTGTTTGGTTTTGACATTTTGTTCATTGATTATTATATTTACAAAGATGTATTTAAATAAAATAAATATTAAAAATAAAAAGATACGAATAAAAAAAATCAGGAGATAATAATATGTCACAGGCAATGCAGCAACAGCTAAAAGAATTGAATGAAAAACTTTGCCAGATTCAGGAGTATCTTTGACATTGAAAGTTTAAAAAAACGAATCAGCGAGATAGAGCATATAATTTCAAAAGATAATTTTTGGAATGAAGCAAACAATAGTAAAACCATCCTTAAAGAAAGATCTGTTATTTCTGATAAAATAGAAACCTGGCAAAGTATCAAAAAAGATCTTGATGAGAGTAAAATTTTGCTTGATCTTGCCATGGAAGAGTCTGATAAAGAAACTGTAAAAGAGGTTTCTTTTGATATTGAATCCATAAACAAACGGGTTAAGGCTTTTTCTGTAAGTTTAATGTTAAATAATAGAGATGATATTAACAATGCTATTATCTCCATTAATGCAGGAGCAGGAGGAACAGATTCCCAGGACTGGACAGAAATGCTTTTTAAGATGTATTCTAAGTGGGTTGGTCAAAAGGGTTTTAACCTTGAATTAATTGATCTGCAATATGGAGATGAAGCAGGTATAAAAAGTGTTACTTTTACAGCTAAGGGTCAATATGCTTTTGGATATCTTAAATCGGAAACAGGCGTTCATCGTCTGGTTCGTATCTCTCCTTATAATGCCAGTGGTAAAAGACATACTTCTTTTGCATCAGTTTATGTATGTCCTGAACTAACCAATGAAATTGTTGTGGAGCTTGAAGATAAAGATCTTAGAATAGATGTTTTTCGGGCAAGTGGTGCAGGAGGTCAACATGTTAATAAAACAAGCAGTGCAATACGGATAACTCACCTTCCCACTAAAATCGTAGTACAATGTCAACAAGAAAAATCACAACTCAGAAACAAAGAACTGGCATTTAAAGTTCTGAAATCCAGACTATATCAGCGTAAAAAACAACAACAGGATGAAAAAATAAAAAAAATCCATGACAACAAAAGCGAAATAGCCTGGGGTAACCAGATCAGATCATATGTCCTCCACCCGTACAGAATGGTAAAAGACCACAGAATTAATATGGAAATAGGAAATATTAATTCTGTTTTAAATGGTGAAATAGACCCTTTTATAGAGGGTGTTTTGCTCTTTAACAGTAATTTAAAAAAATAAATTAAAATGAATCCTGAAACTATTTTAAAAAAATATTATAACCCGAACTCTATATCTTATAATATTTTAATTATACACGGAAAGCTTGTAGCAAATAAAGCCATAAATATTGCAAAAAAAGTATCATGCTTTAATCCTGATATCTCATTTATTTATGAAGCTGCATACCTCCATGATATAGGAATATTTAAGGTTAATGCGCCTGGTATTGGTTGTACAGGTACATTTCCATATATAGCTCATGGTTATTTAGGAAGAGAAATACTTGATAATGAAGGTTTGAAAAAACATGGTCTGGTTTGTGAACGGCATGTAGGAACTGGTATCTCCTGTGATGATGTTAAAAAATATAATCTTCCTTTACCACAAAGAGATATGATACCAATATCAATAGAAGAGCAGATTATATGTTATGCAGATAAATTTTTTTCTAAAACCCCAGGTAAACTTGAAGATGAAAAATCAGTTAAAGATATATTAAAAAGTCTCGAAAAATTTGGTAAATCCGGTGTTGATAGATTTAAAAACTGGATGGAATGTTTTGAATTTTAACTTTTTTCTGCAACTTAGGAAACTTACAGAAAATAATCTACGCATCCTGCTTGCCCTTTTGTCCGTTTTCTACGTTGCGGTAACAGTTGTATAGTTCACTATGCAACTGTTACCA
>DAOWNP010000006.1 GCA_030642545.1 Desulfobacteraceae bacterium
CTGATAACTGATAACTGACAACTGATAACTGATAACTGATAACTGATAACTGATAACTGACAACTGATAACTGATAACTGATAACTGATAACTGACAACTGATAACTGATAACTGATAACTGATAACTGATAACTGATAACTGACAACTGATAACTGATAACTGATAACTGACAACATTTACATGTATTGAAAACAGTGAAGCATATATTAACTCCGAAAGTTGAGATCTTGAGAGTCTAAAAGTTATTATTAAATGTTTTGGATTCAGGTTATTGTGAAATTTGAAAACAGTTAAAATGGTGAAATTTCTAACTGTTTCCAAATTTTATTATTACTCAAATTGAAATAAAGCTGGATTTTTTAAAAAATGGAGAAAACTATTATGAAGATTAATTTTATAAAATGTTATACTGTTTTAATGTTTTTATTTCTGTTTTTTGCATCTCCTGTTTTTGCTGAAAAAGTAGATGGATTTGATGACCTTCTTGCAAAACTACCCAGAGGAGCAGCAAGCAAAGAAGATAATATTTCAGTTATAAAACATGGTCAGGCTTTTGTTACCTCAAGACAAGCAAGGAAAAAAAGAAAATTGATTTATAACAGGCCAATTGATGCTGTACGATTAAATAAGAAGTATACTTCAATTACATTTGATACTACCATTATTACAAAAAAAAAGGATGGTAAATCAATAAAAACGCCGGCTTTTTTTTCTCTTTTATTTGTAAATGGGAAAAAAGGTACATTCGATTTTTCAAATGGGAAATATATTGGATGGATAGGGGAAAAAGATATTTCTGAATATCGGAAACTCAGTCCCAAAAAGCTAAGCAGATATTATAAAAATGCAGGGGTAAGAGATTGTACTTATAGAAATGTTTCACTTGCTGTTGTGTATGGTAAAAAAAAAGGAGAGCCTGAGCTTGAGAAGGTTCCTGAAAGAGAAGCTGTATACAGAGATGAATTTGAAATTAGGTTAAAAGAAAAAGCAAATGTTGTGCATTCGCATGATGGAGCAGATATCGTATCAGGCTCTGTTGCTCTTAGGCATATTGAAGCAGGTTATGTTAAGAAAAGCGAACTTGGAATGATTGTGCCTCAAATCATGCTCGGAACAGCAATAGCAGCTAAATCTACAATGGTAAGCAGAATAGATTATGACAGGCTTGCGAACAGGTTTGCTAATCTTGAAAAAAAAGTTAAACATTTGTCTGATCTTCTTGCCGGTGTTAGTCGAAAAGGTAGTGAGATAGTATTTTCTAATGTAAATCTTCATCTTGTAAATGGGACAGGTACAACAGATGGAAAGATTAATGGTTTGGGTAATTTTATAATAGGTTATAATAATAAACTGGCAAAAAAAACGGGGCAGGGTTCACATAATTTATGTATAGGAAAGGGAAATAAATTTTTATCGTACGGGGGATTGGTAGCCGGAGAGGGAAATGTTATTTCAGGAAAATATGCTATTGCTGTTGGAGGATCATCTAACACAGCAAAAGGTGCTTTCTCCTCTGTAACAGGAGGTACAAAAAACAGTGCAACAGGTAAATTTTCAAATATAAGCGGCGGTACAAAAAGATCTGTATCAGGAAAAAACCCACATTTTATTAAAAAATAATAATTTATTAACATGCCTGATTTTGAAGTCTATGATATGGAGGTTATATGAAAAGGGTATTTATTTTTACATTTGCCTTATTTGTGTTTTTTTCAGCAGGTTATATTAATTCTTATGGAAGTGTTAAAAAAAAACAATTGGCTGAATCAAAAGATTTTAATTCAGGACAAGGCTATTCTCTTATTGTAGGAATAAGCAATTATGATCATGATGATAAATATCCTTTATTAAAAACACCAGCTGTGGATGCAGCTGAGATTGGTAAAATATTGAAAGCAAATTATGGTTTTGATGTTACTGTTTTGAAAGGTAATGTGAAAAAAAAGCATATAATTTCAGCATTAAGAAAAATTCATAAAACAGCAGGTGAAAATGACAGTGTGTTTATCTATTTTGCGGGTTATGGCGAGATAGAGTCTTTATATGATTATGGATGGTGGATACCTTCTGATGCCAAAAAAAAAGATATATCTTCATATCTTGATAACAGGGTTGTTCATACACTTATAAGATCTATGAAAGCAAAGCATGTACTTCTTGTTTCAAACTCTTCTTTTTCTAAAGTTTATCTTGGTAAACAGGCAGATACAAATTTAAATATAAATAAGAAGCAGCTGGCTGATTTAACCATGAAAAAAAGCAGGGTTTGTATTACTTTTGGAGAAAACAGACCAGTGGTTATGTCTTCTTTATCAAAGTACAGTTTGATAGGTGAAAAGCTTATCTCCATATTAAAAAAACATAAAACAACATCTGTTTCTTCGAGAAAAATTTATAACAAAATCTTGTCTTTTTCAAAAAAGAGCGGGAAAACACCTGTTTATCTTACTTTGAAAAATACAGGTGATGAAAAAGGTGAGTTTGTTTTTGAACCTGAGGCGAGTGTAATTCCTGTTGTAGTAAAAATTGAAAAAGTAAAAGATACAAAAGCAGCTGTCTCTTTTGCTTTGAATGTAAAAGGTGCTGTTATTTTAATAGATGGGAAAAAAATGGTTTTAACTGAGGCAGGTAAATATAATCTGCTTTTAGGTCGTCATACTGTATCAGTTTCTAAAAAAGGTTTTGTTCCGGTAGAAAAAGATATTTATATTAAAGAGATAAAAACAGATACTATAAAAATTAATCTTATTCCTGAGAAAAAGAAAACTGGTCGTCTGTTTTTTAAAAAACATCCTTTAACAGCCAGAATATCTATTTTGGAGATAAAAAGAAAATATAAGGAAGGTATGAGTCTTGACGTAGGTAAATATACAATAGTGTCAACAGCTTCAGAATATGAAAAAAATAAAATGGTTATCAATATCAAAGAAAATATTGATAATAATTATACAGTAACTTTAAAACCTGTGCCTGCATTTATAAATTCTTTAAATATGAAATTTGTTGCAATAGATAGAGGTCATTTTATGATGGGCAGTCCTCTTGATGAAAAAGGAAGAAAAAAAGATGAAACATTGCACAGGGTAAATATAAGTAATGATTTTTATATAATGGATGCAGAAGTTACAATCGGTCAGTGGAAAAAATTTATTAAAGAGACAAAATATATGACAGATGCTCAAACAGATGAAGGAGCCTGGATATATTCTGATTTTCAATGGGAAAAAGATGAAGACAGCAAATGGGACGAACCAGGATATACGGTAAATGATTTTTTGCCTGTTACTTGTGTTTCCTATAATGATGTAAAAGCTTTTTTAAACTGGATAAATAAAAAAGATAAAAGAAATTACAGATTACCTTCAGAGAGCGAATGGGAATATGTATGCAGGGCAAAAACAACAACTTCCTTTTCTTTTGGGAACTGTCTTTCTGATCAAAAAGCAAATTATGATGCAGGTATATTATGGAATAATTGTTCAAAAGGAGAGTTCAGAAAAACTCCTTTAAAAGTTAAAAGTTTTAAACCAAATGCTTTTGGTGTATATGATATGCATGGAAATGTAAGTGAATGGTGCAGTGAAATATACAAAGATTATAATAGTGCAGCGGGTACGGATAATCAATCTTATGTTGTAAGGGGCGGTGCATGGGAAACCTATCCTCAGGATTGTAGATCAGCAGGTAGAAATGAAAGTATGGCATCAGAAGGGTACAGTAACCTGGGGTTCAGACTTGTTTCTGATATAAAAGGGGAAAAGCATAGACCGTCACATAAATAATTTCACTGCGTTATCGGTCGGAGATATACTATTAGTATTATCTCCTCTCTTTGGCCTTGTGAAATTTATTATGTGACAATCTATAAATAATAATATGGAAATTAGAATTTTTGTAAATACAGAAAATATGGGAACATTTATATGTCCTTCATGTAAATCTGTAAAAACTGTTAATGTGTTAAAATATATTAAACATAAAGCCAAGGTTAAAATTAATTGCAAATGTAAATGCGGGTATAAATATCCTGCTTTTCTTGAACGCAGGAAATATTACAGGAAATCTACAAATTTGAAAGGAACTTATTTTACAGTCAGGAATAAAGATAAAAGAGGGCGAATGATTGTTAAGGATATATCAAGATCAGGAGTAGGTTTTGAAGCTATGGTTTCTCCTTTGTGTAAAGTAAATGAAAAAATTTGCATAGAGTTTATTTTAGATAATGAAAATAAAACGCTGATAAAAAAAGAGGCTGTTGTTGTAGATGTAAGGGGTAATAATGTAGGTTTAAAATTTTTATCATTAGATCATTATGATGCACTTGGACCATATTTTTTAATGTAGAAAAAAGGAATCTGTATGGAAATTAAAATTTTTGTAAATGTTGAAAATATGGCAACATTTATATGCCCCGAATGCAATACAACCAAAACTGCTAACGTGGTAAAATATATGGAATATAATTCCAAGGTTAGTATTAATTGTAGATGTAAAAACTGTAATTTCAGGTATTTGGCATATCTTGAACGCAGAAAATATTACAGGAAAAATGTGAATTTTACAGGGACTTATATCATGCTTGAAAATACTGTTATAAGAGGTAATTTAATTGTAAAAGATATATCGAGATCTGGAATTCAATTTGAAGTTCCAAAACAGGTAAAGTTTAAAAAGGATGCAATTCTTGATATTAAATTTATTTTAGATGATGTTAATAAATCATTAATAAAAAAACAGATTAAGGTTATTTCTATAAAGAAAAACGGCTATACAGTCGGTGTGAAATATACTTCTCTTGATGATTATGACCAGTTAGGGCCGTATCTTCTTGTATAAATTTTTGTCTTCTTGTTTTGCCTTCTTATTTTTTTACTTGTGAAATTTATCAAGGTACTCTTTTATTTCAATAATAGGCGGTCTTTCGTGCTCTTCTATTTTTATTTTGTTTGAATTGTATTTTTCATCGGCAAAACTATACTGTATCATCTCTTCAAACAGATCTGCTTTTAAATCAATCAATCCTAACTTTTCAACCCGTTTTAAAAATGTTTTCATTATTGCAAAAGACATTTTACCGAGAGCTTTTGTATCCTGGTTTCTGTGTACTCTTTTATCTAAATCTATCTGTGCTATTACATTTAACCCCCATTTTTCATAAATATCTAAAATCATGCTGGTTTCTATTCCATATCCAATGGGAAAAGGAATGTTTTCAAACACTTCTCTATAACCTGCATATTCTCCTGAAAGAGGTTGAAAAATTTGTGTTAATTCCGGGAAAAAAAGAGAAAACAGTGGTCTTATTACAAGTTCTGTAACCCTTCCTCCTCCAGATGGTCTAATATGTTTTTTAGACAGAGCAAGGGGTCTTTCATAAAAAGCTTTGGCATATCGTATCTCTTTGTTTAAAATAAGAGGTGCTATCAATGCATAGGCAAATTTCGGATGGATATTGGTTATATCAGCATCAAGATAAACAATTATATCACCCTTGGTAATATATAATGCTTTCCACAGGTTTTCACCTTTGCCTGTATATTTTTCAAGATGAGGTAAGATATTATTTGCCTCATATACATCTGCATTGTACTCTTTTGCAATTTCTATGGTATTGTCTGTTGATCCTGAATCTATCACAATTATTTCATCTATAAGAGGATATCTTGACATTAATTCTGACTTCATTATTACTATTTCTTTGGCAATGGTTTTTTCTTCATTTAAAGTAGGTAGACAAAGGGAGATAGAAAGACCTCTTTGTTTTTTTACTTCAACCAGTTTATTTATATCTTGAAAATCAGAATAATGAAATGTATTAGTTTTAATCCAGTTATTTTTCATCACAAATCCCGTAATCTATAGCCTTTATTGTACTTATAATTTGAGCAATGCCTTTAAACATAGGTTCAATTTCAATTGTTGCATTTGCTAAATGATATTTTTTCCCATGAGTTATTCCCAAGGTAACAGCAGGAATATTATGAGAAAGAAGTATGGAGAGCTCAGAGCTGCTGGGATCACTTACAGGGTGAATTCCAAGTTTTTTCATAATAGCTACAGCATTTTTTACAAGAGGGTGATTATATTTTAAGGTAGATGCCTTTATATTGCTTATGGTAGATAAAGTTAGATCAGCGAAATATTCATAGTTTATGCCTTCTACAATATCTTTAATATCATTATATATTGATTGAACCATTGTATCGGAATCACTTTGAATTTCAAATCCAAGTTTTCCTGTATATGCTATTACGCCGTGTTTAAATCCGCCGGAAATCTTACCTATAATTACTCTTGCTCTCGGTCTTTGCGGAAGGGCAAGTTTTAGAATTTCATTTATTATTTCATTTAATATTAAAATAGCATTTGGTTTGAATTTGTGTTCCCATCCTATGGTTGTTGATATATTACATTCTATCTCACAGCGTCTTGTCCCGTTAGAATAATAATTAAGCCTGCCAATTTCTCCACCTTCAATGCAGATAGCTCCTCTTATGGGTTTATTCCAGTTATCCATAAGATAGCGTATTCCTGCAAGATTTCCTTTGCCAAGAGAGTGAGCAACACCGGCAAGTATTATATCTGATTCAAATTCTATATTAAGATGTTTAAAAATTTCAGGAAGTGAAGCTAAAACCCCTATGCCTGTTGAATTGTCAATTATGCCGGGACCTGATATTGAATTTTTTTTTATGGTATAGTTATGATCAGTATCAAGATTACTAAATGTATCTAAGTGTGCAATAACAAAAATAGGCGGTTTGATTTCTGAGGTGCCTTTTATTATGCATAAAGGATTTTGAAATCCGTCTGTTGAGCATTCATCTATATCATAATGGGAAAATCTTTCAAGAAGCAGGCTTGCTCTTTGTTCTTCATGAAATGTAGGAGATGGAATCTGACCAAGTAAAACTATGTTGGTTAATATTATATCTTTTATCTCTTTTATTTTTGGAACTAAGGACGGGATTGTATCAATAAATTTTTTCACATTAATTAATCCGGCTTAAAAATGTTGTATTTTTAAAAAAATATCAGATGAAATACAGGTTTGTTTATTATTTGTACAGATTTTAAATAAACTATTATCAATATATATCCTCTAAAAATATACATAAGTATATATTATAGTCAATCTTTTTATTCTTTACAATAACCTTTTGATATACTCAGTTTTATTCCTTTGCATAAACCAAAAGTACAGGCTGATTTAAAATCAAGGCATGCTTTGTCCATTTTTTTTAAAACAAGGTTTGCAAAACCACGATTATAAAAAGCTTTGGCATAATGAGGTTTTAATTTTATAGCTTTGTTAAAATCGGCTACTGCACGTTTATGATAACCTATTCCAGTCCAGGCAAGTCCGCGATTATTGTAGCTTTCTGCAAAGTTATAATTTATGGAAATTGCTTTGTCATAATCTGATATTGCACTGTTGTAGTCATCTTTTGCAGACCATGCATTTGCCCTGTTAAAATAGGCTCTAAAATCTTTTGGATTTAACAAAACAGCCTGACTATAATCAGCAATAGCTTTTTTATAATCTTTTTTTTCTGACCACATATTACCTCTGTTGAGGTATGCCTGGGAATCAGTCTTATTTAATTTGATAACTTTGGTATAATCGGCAATAGCTTTTTTGTAATCTTTTTTTTCTTCCCATGCATTTGCCCTGTTAAAATAGGCTTGAGAATATTTAGGATTTAGTGTGATTGTATTATTATAATCTGAAATAGCCTGTTTATAATTTTTAAGATAATTCCATGCATTTGCTCTGTAAAAATAAGCTTTAAAATTTCCCTGATCATTGTTTATTACAATGTTTAAATCTTTTATTGCTTTTTTATATTTTTTTTTATAATACCATGCCAAAGCACGTTTGAAATATGCAGTATTATCATTTGGGTTTAATGTGATAGCTTTGTTATAATGATATATAGCCTGTTTATATTTTTTTTTTTTTAGGTAGGCATTACCTGTATTAGTATAAATCTGAGAATTATCAGGATCTAATTCAAGAGCTTTATCATAATCCGATATGCTTTTATCATAGTTGCCGTTGCTGTATAAAGCAA
This sequence comes from Desulfobacteraceae bacterium, assembly GCA_030642545.1. Taxonomy (GTDB): domain Bacteria; phylum Desulfobacterota; class Desulfobacteria; order Desulfobacterales; family DAOWNP01; genus DAOWNP01. The sequence continues at coordinate 8,078 of DAOWNP010000006.1, forward strand.
GTCCTCTGTTGGAATAGTTTTTTGCAACATCGGGCTTTAATAAAATAGCTTTATTATAATCTGATATACTTTTATCATATTTGCCTTGTTTATAATAAGAAATCCCTCTGTTATTATAAACATCAGGATTATTTGGGTCCATTTTTGAGGCTATATCATAATATAAGATGGCTTGATCATAATCTTTGTTTTTTAAATGTACATTTCCTTTGTTGAAATTTTTTTTAAACCCGGTTTTATTTATTACAGGTTCTTTTTCAAAATTTTTATTATGTATGCAACCTGTAATTACAAATAAAATTATTAAGATTGTTAAACTTTTAAAGTTGTCTTTTTTCATGATTTTACTTTCATTTTTTAGATATAATTTCTAAGGTAAGAAAAATAATTCACTAATTTACTAATTTACTAAATTATACTTAAATTAATATTTTTTATCAACTTTTATCAAAAAAAAAATATTTATGGAAGAGATTAAAGAGTTTATACCAACATGGCTTATGCCTGTTAGAAAAAATTGTATTCCACAGCTTTATATAGTAGGAGGTGCGGTAAGGGATTCTGTTTTAAACCGTACAATCTCAGATATTGATATCGTATGTAAAAATGCGAAAAAAGCGGTAAGTATTATAGGTAAAAACAAGAACTGTGTTGTTGTTTTTTTGGGTAAAAAAGCAAAAGCTTTTTGTTATCGTGTTGTTGATAGACATAATAGCAACCTGTTTGTTGATATCACTGAAATGTCCGGTGATACAATTTTAGATGATCTTCAATGCCGGGATTTTACTATAAATGCCATGGCTATATTACTGGATTTTAATGCAAACTCGTATGAAATATTAGATCCTTTAAAAGGAAAACAGGATATTAAAAATAAAATAATAAGAGTTTGCAGACCTGATGCTTTTGTCTCAGATCCTTTAAGGATTTTAAGGGCATTTAGATTTGCATCAGAGACAGGTTTTGACATTGATATAGAAACGAGAAAACTTGCCGCAAAACATACAGCTCTTATAGCCTCTGTTTCATATGAAAGAATTACATATGAATTGTTTAAAATTTTAAATACAAAAAATTGTGCAAAAAATATAGATGAATTAGGTAAAATTGGCATGTGGAAAGCCATTTTTTACAAGGAACTGTTTTTTGAACAAGGCAAAACTGTTGTAAAAAATGATTCTCAGATAGAAAAAAACAGTATAGAGATTTTTAAAAACTGTGAGAATATTATAAATAATTTATATCTGCTTTTTTATCCTTGTCATAAAAACATAAAAAAAATATTGATGGCAGAGAATAAACTGCAGCTGCTTAAACTTACAACTCTGTTATATGATCTTGGGAAAAATTATAAAACAGAGTGTTTCAGCTTTTACGATGATATTCAAAAAGCGCAAACAGCATTAAAAATTGTTAGACTAATGAAGTTATCCGGAAAAGATCTAAGTTTTTTAAAAGTTCTTATGAATGGCAGATATGATGTAAAATGTTTTTCCAGATCTGAAAATAATACAAAAAATCTTATAAAGTTTTCAGGAAAATTTAAAGATAACATGGTTTTTTTGATAATTGTTGAGATAGCAGAAATATTTGCAGAAACAGGTCTTGAGTTTTGTTTAAAGAATTTGCAAAAAAACAGAAAAATAGATTGGTTGATAAAATCGGTAAAAAAATATTTTAGTGAAGTAAAAATAAAAATTGATCAGGATAGTCTTATAACAGGAAAAGATCTGATAAAGCTTGGTATAAAACAGGGTCCAAACATGGGTTCTCTTTTGAAAAAAATAAGGGAGCTTCAGGATCTTGGTATAATAACAAATAAGGATGAAGCAATTAAGTTAGCAAAAAAACAGAATTAATAATCAGCCTGTTTTGTGAGGAAAAATGAAAAATAATATTTATGAGAAAATCCCTGAAGAGATACCTGATGAAATATTTGAAGAGATTTTTAAAGCTAAGAATATAAAAATCGAAAAAATAGTTTCACATGGACACTTTTCCCCAAAAAATTTCTGGTATGATCAGGATTGTGGAGAATGGATCTTACTGCTTAAAGGTTCAGCCCAGATTCTTTTTAAAGGAGATAGATGCCCTGTAAAACTTCTTCGAGGTGATTATCTAAATATAGCTCCCCATTTAAAGCACCGTGTTATTAGTACTGCAAAAAACAGAGTAACAATATGGCTTGCCATTTATTATTTACAATAGTATTTTTTTTATATATAAAAAAACTTAATTAAATTTTGTCGTTTGTTTAAATAAGGTAAGAGGATTTCTGATATGCCGATGTCATATGGGTTTGAGCAACGTATTACACCAAAAATCCAAAAAATTGCTGATCATTTTGGAACGCCTTTTCATATTTATGATGAAGAGGGTATAAGAGAAACAGGTAAAAAACTTATAGAAGCGTTTTCAAAAGTAAAAGGATTTAAAGAGTTTTTTGCTGTAAAAGCTCTACCAAATCCTGCAATAATGAGTGTGATGAAAAGTCTTGGGTTTGGTTTTGACTGTAGTTCAAAACCTGAGGTTTATTTAAGCAGGCAGTCAGGATGTACTGGCAGTGACTTGATGTTTACTTCAAACAATACCACTATAGATGAATTTGAGAATGCATTGTCAAATGGCGGGTGTATATTAAATTTAGATGATATTTCATTAATATCTAAAGTCCCTGAAATGCCGGAGCTTATCTGTTTCAGGTATAACCCTGGAAATCGCAGAACAGGTAATGATATAATAGGTAATCCCATTGAAGCTAAATACGGAATTTCACATGATCAGGTGATTGAGGCATACAGTAAGTCTATAAAAAGGGGTGCAAAAAGATTCGGCATACATACCATGTTAGCGTCAAATGAGTTAAATTATAAGTACATGGTAAAGACAACTGAAATGCTTCTTGAATTAGTTGAGAAAATAAACAGAGAGTTGTCTGTTTCTGTGGAATTTATTAATATAGGAGGGGGATTAGGAATTCCCTACAGACCGGAAGATGAGCCTCTTGATATTGTTTCTTTGGGGAATGAAATATCTCAAATACTGATAGAATTTAATCATAAAAATGGTTATTCTCCTAAATTTTTTATTGAAAGCGGCAGGTATATAACAGGGCCCCATGGTGTTTTAGTGGCTAAAGCTATAAATTTTAAAAATATTTACAGGAGATATGTAGGGGTTGATGCCTGTATGTCTTCTTTAATGCGGCCGGCAATTTATGGAGCATATCATCATATTACAGTACCTAATAAAAAAAATGATAAGAGAGATATCGTGGATATTGTAGGCTCTTTATGTGAGAATAACGATAAATTTGCTGTTCAACGTAATTTACCGATACTCAAAGAGGGAGATTTGCTTTTTATTCATGATACAGGAGCTCATGGTTCTTCTATGGGGTTTAACTATAACGCCAGATTAAGACCCAAAGAACTTTTATTAAAAAGCGATGGTTCAGTTGAGCTTATAAGAAGGCAGGAAACAATGGATGATTATTTATCTACATTAAATTTTCAGGAAGATATATTATATTAAGGAACGGAAACTTTATAACTTCTAAAACTAACTTGTCTTTTCTTCCACTTCTCTGTAACCATATCTAAAATTTTTTTAAAATCATATTTATAACTGCCCTGATAAAAAGCTTGACATAAGTATTATAAATAAATATGTGTATTTAATATATTATAGGAATTTAGTATCTTATAAATTAATATTTATTTTGGAAATATTTTTATTTAAAGGTGAGTGAGTTTTACTTACTAAAAATGAGAAAAATTTGATAGACGAGAAATATCCTCCTGGGAAAAGAAAAATAATTAAAGCCTTAAGATCACTGCTGAAAGACAGGGATTTTAATTCTGTTACTATATCGGATATAGCAAAAACAGCTGGTGTGACTGAAGGCTTGATATATAAGTATTTTACAAATAAACGTGATTTGCTTTATAAGGTGTTAAAAGAGCATATTAATCAGTTTCTGTTTAAAGTTGAAAAAGATTTAGAGGGCTCGTTGTCGTCACTTGATAAATTAAAAGCAATTGTTCACTCCAGTGTTTACAGCTATGACAAACATCGTGTTTTTGCAAAAATGCTTATGATTGAAGTAAGAAACTCTCCTGATTATTTTTCCAGTGAAGCTTGTGATTTGATCAGGAAACATGTGAAAAATATTCTTGAAATAATAAAAGAGGGTATAAAAAACCGTGAAATCAAAGATACTCTTAATCCTATAGCTATGCGTGAAGTATTGCTGGGTGCTATAGAACAAAGTTGTGTGTCAAAAATTATTTTCAATAGAAAAATAGATGTGGATGAAATTACTGATGATATATGCAATATTATTTTTAATGGGCTTTCGCAGAATTAAATATTTATCGTAAAAAAGGTATTTGAATTAGTTACGCCTGTTTTTTTTAAAATCTTGATTTTTGAAATTTAAATATAGTTGGGGATAAAATGAAAAATAAAACAGTAGTTTTTGAATGCGATCAAGGTATTGCAGTTGCAAGATTAAACAGGCCAAAGCAGTTAAATTCTATAAGTAATGAGATGTTTGCTGAGTTGAACCAGGTAGCTGACAGAGTTGCTGCAGATGATGATATATCTGTATTGATTATTACAGGCTCGCCCAGAGCTTTTGCAGCTGGAGCTGATTTAAAAGAGGTTGGAGCTTTAAAAGGTGTAATAGATGCACATAAATATGTTTCTAATGTACACAATGTTTTTAATAAAATTGAGAGGTTGGAAAAACCTGTAATTGCCGCTGTAGGAGGGCTTGCTCTTGGAGGAGGCTGTGAGCTTGCTCTTGCCTGTGATATTAGAATAGCAGCTGAAAGTGCTAAATTCGGGCTTCCTGAAATAAAGATAGGTGCACTTCCAGGCGGCGGTGGCACACAACGTTTGCCAAGGCTTATAGGCCCTGCTATGGCAAAAGAGATGCTTTTTTTGGGTGATTCTGTAGATGCTTTGGAGGCTTATCGTATTGGGCTGGTAAATAAAGTTGTTGCTGATGATTTGCTTATGAAAACAGCTCTTGAAATGGCAGCAAAAATAGCCAAAAGACCAGGGTATGCTTTAAAAATTAGTAAAATAGCGGTAAATGATGGAATTCGTATGGATTTGGATGCTGCTTTAACCCATGAGGCAAGGTGTTTTGAAATTCTTTTTGCTACAAATGATATAAAAGAAGGAGTAGGTGCTTTTATAGAGAAGCGAAAACCTGATTATTCTGGTACTTAGGGCTCGCACAAAAATAACTTTACATTTTAAGTGCCGATGCATCCAGCCTGGCTGCGTTGCGAAAGCTCGGAATATCTTGATATTCCTGCACTTTCGCGCCTTGCCAGATTGGTGCCTCAACGCTTAAAATTGCCAACTTATTTTTGTGCGAACCTTTAATAATTAATCGTTTGCAGGTACTGTAAATATGCTATGAGTTGTTTGTATATATAATTATAATACGTTTTTTTTCTCAGACAGTATATGAAAATGATGAATTATGAATGGTAAATTATGAATTAAGGAATTCTACTAATTTATAATCTATTAGTAAGCGTTATTTCATTTTCATGTTTTGTTGTGCCTGTCATGACATGGGCGTTATATGGAATTAATTATCCGGGAATTTATAGTTTTAATTTGTATTTTTTAGGAGACGAGAATGAACTTTGATTTGACAAAAGAACAACAGATGATTCGAGATGAAGTCAGAAAATTTGCAAAAAAAGAGATAGGACCACAATCCGAAGAGATGGAAGAAACCGGTGATTATCCCTATGAATCATTGGATAAGATGGGTGAGCTTGGATTAATGGGAATCCCGTTTCCTGAAGAATATGGTGGTACTGGTGGTGACTGGGTTGGGATGCATATATGTATAGAAGAAATCTCAAGATTTGATGTTACCATGGGTACACTTTTAGATGTTACAACAAGTGTTGTGGGACAGGAGTTATATGAATTTGGAACCGAAGAGCAAAAGCAAAAATGGCTTATTCCTATTGCAAAAGGAGAAAAGATAGGAGCATTTGCTTTAACAGAACCTGATTCAGGTTCAGATGCAGGGGCTCTTGCCTCAACTGCTGTGCTTAAAGGGGACAACTATATTTTAAATGGAACAAAACAATTTATAACAAATATCGGGCTTGATAATGCATCTATTTCAATAATTGCAGCTAAGCTTGAAAATGGTAAGATAGCTACTTTTATTGTTCCAAAAGATGCTCCTGGTTTTTCACTGAGCAAAAGATATAAAAAAATGGCATGGACTGCATCTGCTACACATGAAATCGTTTTATCAGATTGTATAATTCCCAGAGATAACCTGCTTGGAGATCCGGAGCGAGGTCTTGCCCAGCATCTTGCTGTTCTTGAAACAGGAAGGATAAGTATCGCAGCTGTTGCTGTAGGTCTGGCTCAAGGAGCCTTTGATGAAGCATTAAAATACTCTATGGGAAGAAAACAGTTTGGAAAAAAGATTTTTGATTTTCAGGCTATTCAATTTAAATTGTCTGATATGGCAGTATCCATTGAGCTTGCCAGGAATCAGTATTTAAAAGCAGCCTGGTTAAAAGATCAGGGAAGAGATCATAGATTTGAGGCAGCTGCAGCAAAATTATATGCTTCTGAAATGGCTGAAAAAGTGTGCAGTGATGCTCTTCAAATTCATGGGGGATATGGATATATGACAGAATGCCCTGTTTCAAGATATTATAAAGGTGCAAAACTGCTTCAGATTGTAGAAGGTACATCAGAAGTCCAGCGTCTTGTAATCGGCAGAATGTTAGGTGGAAAAAAGAGATAGAAAAAATTATAGGAGATTGTTATGAGAGAGGTCGCAATTTTAGGCGCTGAAATGACTAAATTTGGTATTTATGATAAAACCAATGTTGAACTTTTTTCTGAAGCTGGTTTAGGTGCCATAGAAAAATCTAATATAGAACCGGATAAAATAGAAGCTCTTTTTTTTGGTAACTGCATGGGTGATTTTGAAGAGGGTCAGCTTCATATGGCATCTTTTGCACATTCGGCTATAGGGCTTAAAAAAAGTGCCCCTGCATTGAGGTTTGAGAGTGCTTGTGCTACTGCAACTGTTGCAATTCGAAATGCAGCACTTCTTGTGGGAGCAGGGGTTTATGATATTGTTCTTGCCGGAGGAAGTGAGAGGGCAAATGCTATGGGAACTCCTCTTGCAACGAGAACATTTGCCATGGCTTCACATGCACTATATGAAACACCTCTCGGGATTACTTTCCCCGGGGTTTTTGGTATGGCAACCCATATGTATTCAGAAAAATATAATATTCCTTTAGATGAATTAAAAAGACATATGGCAGAAGTTGCTGTAAAAAATCATTTTCACGGAGTAAATAATCCCAAGGCACATTTAAGAAAAGAGATAACCGTAGAAAAGGTACTTTCCGGTATGATGGTGGCTGACCCGTTGCAGCTTCTTGATTGCTGCCCTTTTTCAGATGGAAGTGCGGCTGTAGTTATAGCTGATGCAAAAACAGCAAAAGATCTGATTAAAAAACCTGTCTATATAGCAGGAATGGGTCAGGCGGCAAGTGGTCCCCTATACTATCAAAAAGATATAACGAGAGTAAAATCAAGAGAAATTTCTATAAAAAAAGCATATAAAGAGGCGGGTATAACACCATCTGATATAGATGTATGTGAATTGCATGATTGTTTTACAATAGCTGAAATATTTGCTTTGGAAGGTTTTGGTTTTTATGAATTTGGTAAAGGATATGATGCTGCTACAAAAGGTGAAACTCGTTTTGGAGGAAAAGTTGTAGTAAATCCTTCAGGAGGTCTTAAATCAAAAGGGCATCCCATAGGAGCAACAGGTGCAGCTCAAGTCACAGAAATAGCAGAGCAGTTAAGGGAAGAGTCAGGACCAAGGCAGGTAGAAGGTGCAAAGATAGGTCTTGTGGATACTTTGGGCGGTGATTTTGGAACTGTATGTAATATAATTTTAAGGAGATAGACCATGACAGTTGAATTGACATTCAGGGAGTATCAGGATGGATTGGAGCAGGGTAAATTACTTGGTCTTTATTGTGGTGAATGTGGTGCGGTTACAGTGCCTCCCCAGGCTGTTTGCTCTGAATGTGGAAGCAGAAAACTTAAAATTGGTGAAGTAGAGAAAAAAGGGATAATTAAAACATTTACTGTAATACGAATTGCAGCAGAGGGTATGACGCCTCCTTTTATAATAGCAATGGTGGAAACATATTCAGGAGCATGGGTGATGGGTAATATTATTGATATGGATGCAGATAGTGCTGATATGGATTTAATGGGAAAAGAGGTTATTATAGACAGCCGGCAGGTAAAAGGTGATGTTTATTCATATGGAGATATACACTCTATAGTTTTTAAACTGGTTTAATAGGTGTTTTTCATTAAATATGTTGGATAAAGTTTAATTTAAAGGAGGTTGATTAATGGATTTTAGTTTAACTAAAGAGCAGTTGGAATTAAAGCAGGAGTTTGATGATTTTTTTAAAGAGGAAATGAAGTCAGCACCACCTGAGTATGGATCAGGCGGATTAGAAGCCATGTATGGTACTGATGCAGGTTCTGCATTTCACAAACAGATGATGAGAAAACTCGGAGACCGGGGCTGGCTTTCTTTAGCATGGCCAAAAGAGGTTGGTGGACAAGGTGCATCTTTAACTGATCAGTTTATTTTTAATGAGGTAAGAGAAAGCTATGATGCTCCTGGCGTAGATATTTTTGGAATAGGAATGTTTGCACCTACTTTGATAATTGCAGCAAATGATGAACAGAAAGCAAGACTTCTTGCACCTATTAGAAAAGGAGAGGTTAGCTACTGTCAGGGATGGAGTGAACCGGATGCAGGATCTGATCTGGCATCTCTTCAAACTCTTGCAATAAAAGAGGGAGATCATTATATAGTTAACGGCTCAAAAATCTGGACAACAGGAGCTCACAGGTCTGACTGCATGTTTCTTTTGGCAAGAACAGATCCAGAAAGCAACAGAGGAAAAGGTTTATCTGTTTTTCATGTTGATATGAATACTCCTGGAATTGAAGTAAAACCACTGCTTTATATGGATGGATCTCATCTGTATAATGAAGTTTTTTTTAAAGATGTAAAGCTTCCTGCAAAAGATCTTATTGGTGTTGAAAATGAAGGTTGGAAAGTTACAAGAGAGACCATGAATTTTGAAAGATCTAATGTGGGATTTTTTGTAAAAGGTCGAAATGTCTTAAAAGAACTGATTGAATACGTTAAAACCACAAAAAGAAACGGCAGGTTTTTATCTGAGGATCAGATAGTAAGAAGAAAAATAGCTCAGCTTAGTATAGATCTTGAAGTGGGTTACACTCTTGCTGAAAAAATAATTTATCTGCAGCAGGAAGGCGGGCTTATGTTTGCAGCTTCAGCTGCATCTGAGGCAAAACTGTTTGGAAGTGAATTGATGCAGAGAATTTCAAACTTTGCTACAGAAATTATGGGACTCTACGGTCAGTTGGAAAGAAGTAAATGGGCACCATTAAATGGGGATATGGTTGAAATATATCAATTCTGTATGGGAATTAATATTGCAGCTGGTACAAGTGAAATACAAAAAAGCCTTATTGCCTGGGTAGGATTGGGAATGCCGAGATTCAAGTAACATTCTTTTTTCTGATAGTATAAACTGAAAAATTTGATTTAAGTAAAAATATTTTAAGGAGAAAAAAAATGGATCTGAGTTTTAATTCAGAGCAGGAAAGCTTACGCAAATCCGTGGCTGAATTTTTAGCCAAGGAGTGCCCGTTTGATGTGGTAAGGGATATTGAAGACAGCGAAAAAGGTTATCTGCCAAAGCAATGGAAAAAAATTGCTAAACTTGGCTGGCTTGAAATGATGCTTCCTGAAGAATATGGTGGTTTTGGTGACTCTTTTGCCAATATGCTTATAATACTTGAAGAGATTGGAAAGCATGCTTTTACCAGCCCTTTTATGAGTACTGTAATAAAGTGTGGTTATACTATAACCGAAGGTGGTAGTGACGCTCAGAAAAAAGAGCTTTTAAAGAAAATAGCAGATGGTAAATTAATAATGGCAATGGCTCAGTATGAAGAAGAAGCAAGTTATCTTGAGTCTGGTATTCAGATGAGTGCTGAAGATGCAGGCGATCAATATGTTTTAAATGGTACTAAAATGTTTGTATTAGATGCAAATATTGCAGACAAACTTATAGTAGCAGCAAGAACAAAAGAGGGTGTTACTCTTTTTATAGTTGATGCTAAAGATTCAGGAATTGCCTGTACAAAGATGATTGGTATTGCAAAAGATAATATATGTGAACTTATTTTTAATGATGTAAAAGTTTCAAAAGGTGATGTTCTTGGAGAAGCAGGAAAAGGCTGGGAAATTATAGAAAAAGCTTCAAATAAAATTATTTTGGCAAAGTGTGCTGAAATGGTTGGCGGATGCAAAAGCTGTATTGATATGACAGCAGAATATGCCAAAAATAGAGTTCAATATGGGAAACCTATTGGCGGATTTCAGGTTATCCAGCATTATCTTGCAGATATGCTTGTAGCATATGATACAAGTTTTAATTATATTTACAAAGTTGCCTGGATGATTGATGAGAATATGGAGTGTTCTCAAGAAGTTTCCTCCATGAAAGCACAGCTGAATGAAAAATATAAATATATTTCAGAACGTTCGGTGCAAATTTTTGGTGGAGTAGGAACCACAAGAGAGTTTGA
>DAOWNP010000233.1 GCA_030642545.1 Desulfobacteraceae bacterium
TCTGAAAAAGTCATGAGGTGCTCTTGTATCAGGTATGCTACAAAAAAACAGCATGACTGGATTATTGAATATATTGATTTGATTTTGTTAAAACTGAATATCTCTGTTTGAAATATTGGGAATATTGGGAATATTGATAAAGTTATTACTGAGGTTATGTTATTATGTTTAGAACAGTTTTTGTAATTATGTGTACAATTCCAACTATAATTTTATTCAGTATTATAATTATCATAATTAGTCCTTTTTCGAAAAAAGGTGATTTTCCTCATAAAGTTAATTGTCTTCTTGGAAGGTTAACAACAATTTATGCCGGATTGTCTATAAAAGTTACAGGTCGTTTTAATATAGATGAAAAAAACGGGCCGTATATTTATATGGCAAATCATCAGAGTAATTTTGATATACCAATTTTACTTACAGCCTTACCTCTGCAATATCGATGGCTTATAAAAGCAGAACTTTTTAAAATTCCGCTTTTTGGTCGTACATTAAATCGTGTGGGATATATACGTGTTGAACGTACTAACCTGAAAGCTGCTTTTTTAAGTTTGAAACAGGGAATGAATATGTTAAAAAATGTGAAACGTTCTCTTTTTATTTTTCCTGAAGGAACCAGAAGTCCTGATGGCAATATTCAGGAGTTTAAAGGAGGTGGAGCTGTTTTGGCCATGCGTTCAAAAGTTCCGGTAGTTCCTGTAATTATTCATGGTTCAAGAGCTATTATGCCCAAAAACAGTAAAAAAATTATATCCAGCAAAGTTATTGTTGAAATAAAAAAGCCTGTTTATATTGATGAGCTTGGAATAAAAAATAAAGCTGAATTTATGTCTGTAATAAGAAATATTATTTGTGAATCCTTTAATAAAGAAAAAACAGGGGTTTTAAATAATGCTTAAAATTATTCCACTCGGAGGATTAGGTGAGATAGGTCTTAATATGATGGTTTTTGAATATGATGAAACCATGTTTATTATAGATTGTGGATTGATGTTTCCGGAAGATTATATGCTGGGAGTTGATATAGTTATACCTAACTTTGATTATGTCAAAAAAAAGCATAAAAAAGTTTCAGGGATAGTGCTTACTCATGCTCATGAAGATCACATAGGAGCTCTTCCTTATTTGTTAAAGGAGATTAATGCTCCTGTTTTTGGTACTCCATTTGCTCTTGGTCTTGTAAGGCATAAATTAGAAGAATTTGGTTTAATAAAAAAGGTTAAATTACATGAAATAGCTCCAAGAGAGAAATTAAAAATAGGACCATTTGAACTTGAGTTTATAAGGGTAAGCCACAGTGTAATAGATGGTGTTGGTATTGCTGTTAAAACACCTGTGGGTTATGTTATTCATACTGGAGATTTTAAAATAAACCATAATGCTTCCGATAAAATGGTAACAGATATCAGAAGATTTGCTTATTACGGAGAAAAAGGGGTTCTTGCTCTATTGTCTGATTCAACAAATGTTGAAAAAGAAGGATATACTCTTTCAGATCAGGCTGTAGGAGAAACTCTTAAAAAAATTATATTTGATAGTTCCGGTCGGGTAATTATTGCTCTTTTTGCATCAAATGTGAGTAGAATTCAACAAATCATTGATATTGCAAAAGATAAAAACTGCAAAATATTATTTAATGGAAGAAGTATTTTAATAAGTGTTGATATAGCAAAAAAATTATCTTACCTTAACATTCCACATGGTATGGAAATAAGTTTAAGTGAAATAAATGACTTTCCTGATAAAGATATTTTAATTATAACAACAGGCTCTCAAGGGGAGCCTATGTCTGCTTTGGCACGTATGTCATCGGGGCATCATAAACAGGTTAAAATAAAGCAGGGTGATACCGTTATTTTGTCATCAAAATTTATACCCGGAAATGAAAAAGCTATAACCAAAGTAATTAATAAGCTGTATAAACTTGGAGCTGAGGTTATATATGAAAAAATTTCAGATATTCATGTTTCTGGTCATGCTTTTCAGGAGGAGTTAAAATTAATGATAAATCTTACCAGACCAAAGTTTTTTATGCCTATTCATGGAGAATACAGGCATCTTATTCTTCATTCAAGATTGGCAAAAAGTGTTGGTATCCCTGAAGAGAATGTAATAGTTGCTGAAAATGGGCAGATAATATGTATAGATGAAAATTCTTTTGAAATAAAGGAAAAAATAACAAGCGGAAGAGTTTTGGTAGATGGAAAAGGTATCGGTGATGTTGGAAGAAGTGTGCTAAAAGAACGCAGGACTTTGTCGGAAGATGGGCTTGTTGTTGTCACCATAATATTTGATGAAGAGACAGGAATTGTTGTCTACGGACCTGAAATCACCTCCAAGGGGTTTGTTTTTTGTAATGAAACCGGTCATCTTTTAGAGGATGCTCAATGTGTTGTTTTGGAAATTGTTGAAGAGTGTGCATATGATGGTAATATTTCAGAGCTTGTTAAAAATGTAAAGGCTCGTTTAAAAACAGCACTTAAACAGTATTTCTATTTTACTATAAAACGCAAACCTCTTATATTGCTGTCTATTATGGAGATTTAAGGTGTCATGGTAAATTTAACTTAAAGCGCCCTTCGGACGAACTCTTTTTAACATATTTGATATTATTGTTAATAATAAAATGGAAATTCCTATACTATTAAATTATTTTATTAAATAAATAGCACAGTGGTTTTTATTATATGCGCAGAGAACTTACAGGCATTTGTCTGCTTTTTTTGGTATTATTGACTTTTTTGAGTTTTATTTCATATTCCCCCGATGATTTTTCTTTTAATAGTGCAAATACTATTGAACAAACCAATAATATTTTTGGTTTGGCAGGAGCATACATATCAGATTTTTTTATAGAGATTCTTTTTGGATTAGGAGCATTCTGGATTCCTGTTTTACTTGCTTTTTTTAGTTTACGTTATTTTAAAGGTCAGCTTATTGATAATAAACTCTTTGTTTGTTTAGGATCTTTTTTTCTTATTTTTTCTACAGGTTGTATGTTCTCTTTTTTCCGACCTGATATACATATTTTTGGAAAAGAATTCTCATCGGGTGGAGCAGTAGGTATTTTTTTTTTTGATTTAATAGTAAAATATACTAATACCTGTGGTGCTGCAGTAATCTTTATTCTTTTGTTTCTTATTGGAATTATTTTAATAATAAATTTTTCTCTGATAGATTTTTTTATAAAAGCATATAAAAGATTCATGTCTTTTATAAAACGAATTTATAAAAAAGTTATTAAACAAAAAAAGGGTTCCGCTTCAATAGAAGAAAGTGTTACTGAGAAAAAACTTATAATAAAAAAATCTAAAAATCTAAAAAATATAGATAAACCTGTTAACATTTCAAAGAAAAAGAGAATAGAAATAGATAAAGATATTGAGATTTTAGAATCTGAGTCTATTTCAAAACTTCCTTCCATAAGTTTTTTAAAAGATTCTGAAAAAACTGTTGAATTTATAGATGAAAACAAATTAAAAGAGATATCTTTACTTCTTGAAAATAAACTAAAAGACTTTGGGGTAAAAGGTGTTGTTTCAGCAGTATTACCTGGACCTGTTTTAACTACATTTGAATATAAACCAGCTCCCGGTATAAAAATAAACAAAATTTTAAACCTGACAGATGATCTTGCTCTCACTCTGCGGGCACTGAGCATTAGAGTAGTAGCACCTATTCCAGGAAAAGCTGCTGTGGGAATAGAAATTCCCAACAAGATGAGAGAAGATGTGTTTTTTAAGGATATTGTTACATCTGACAGTTTTATAAAATCCAGATCAAAACTGACTATATGCCTTGGTAAAGATATTTCAGGAGAGCCTGTCATAGCTCAGTTAGATAAAATGCCTCACCTCTTAATTGCAGGTGCAACAGGAGCCGGGAAAAGTGTAGGACTCAATACAATGATCACAAGTCTTCTTTATAAGTCAGGGCCTGAGGATGTTAAGATGATTATGATTGATCCTAAACGAATTGAACTCTCTTTGTATGAAGGGATACCGCATCTTATAACACCTGTGGTGGTTGATATGAAAAAAGCTACTAATGCACTTTTCTGGGCTGTACGGGAAATGGAGAAAAGATATGAACTGTTATCTGAAAATAAGGTAAGAAACATACTACAGTATAATAAAAAGCTGGCAAAAGAAAAAAAAGCTGATGCTGATGGTTGTGAATTAAACCGTAAACTTCCATATATAGTAATAGTTATTGATGAGCTTTCTGATTTAATGACTGTTGCTTCAAAAGAGGTTGAAGTTGCATTAACCCGTCTTGCTCAAATGGCTCGAGCAGCAGGAATACATATAATCCTGGCTACCCAAAGGCCATCTGTAGATGTACTGACAGGTGTTATTAAGGCCAATTTTCCCACGCGAATATCATTTCAGGTTTCGTCAAAAATTGACTCGAGAACTATAATTGATTCAAATGGAGCAGAAAGTCTGCTGGGTAATGGAGATATGCTTTTTCTTCCTCCTGGAACA